>JAUUZX010000428.1 GCA_030592025.1 bacterium
ACTTCGGCACCCAGTTCGCCGCTGATCCCCTGGCCCGGGTCGAGGACACGCGCTTCCGCATGTCCGCGGGATACACGCTCAGTTTCTGAGCCACGCCGCCGGCATGCCGGCGGATAGGAGAGATGAAGAGATGATGCGAAGGGTCCTGATGCCCCTGGCCGCACTGGCCATCCTGACCGCGGCCTTCCCGGCGGCTGCCGACGACGCCGAGGTGCTGCGTCTGCACCTCCTGTGGACCAACGATGTGCATGGTCACATCGCCCCGGAGCCGGCCCGGTTCATGAACCCGGCCTTCCCGCCGCCCCTCGGTGGCGGGGCGTCGGCGGCGCGCTACATCAAGGGCGTGCGCGCCCGTGCGGAGGCCGCCGGTGAGGAGGTCCTGCTGGTGGACGTGGGGGACTTTTTCCAGGGCACGCCCATCGGGAGCAAGACCCAGGGCACGTCCGTCATGGAGTACTTCAACGCCATCGGCTACGACCTGGGCGTCCCCGGCAACCACGATTTCGACATGGGCCGGGACAATTGCGAGCGGCTCGTGGGCCTGTCGGACTTCCCCTGGGTGTGCGCCAACCTCCACGAGAAGAGCACCGGCAAGTGCGTCGACTGGGTCGTGCCGACCCTGATGCTCGAGTTCCAGGGCGTGAAGATCGGCGTCGTGGGCATCATCACGCCCTCGACCGCGTCCATGTCCTTCCCCCAGAACATCGAAGGCCTCGAGTTCCTGCCCATGGCCGAGACCGTCGAGAAGTACCGGGACCGGCTGCTGAAGGACGGCGCCGACCTGGTGTTCCTGGCCATCCACGAGGGTCTGCCCTACGACCCGAAGGAGGGCTGGAAGAACATCACCGGCGGGGCCGACACCGAGACCACCTCCGAGCAGGAGGGCACCTACGGCAGCAACCACTCCTACGGGGGCATGAACCTCATGGAGCTGGTGCACAAGGTGTCGGGCATCGACTTCGCCGTGGGCGGGCACACCCACCGCGGCTACCACGAGCCCTGGATCGACCCGGTGAACCACACCATGGTCTTCGAATCCTTCGGCAACGGTTCGAGCATCGGCCACGCCGTCCTGCTCATCGACAGGGCCAGCGGCACGCTGATGGGTTGGGAAGGGGCCCACGATCGGGGCACCCTGATCACCCTTTTCGAGGATGAGATCTGGCCCGACGCGGAGATCGCCGAGGTCATCCGGCCCCACCGGGAGGCCACCGAGGCCGCCATGAAGTCCGTGGTGGGCACGTCGGCCGTGACCCTGGGTCGCGGCGGCCCCGGGTCCAACCTCATAGGCAACCTGGTCACCGACGCGATGATCGACTACTTCGACGCGGATTTCTCGTTCCAGAACATGGGTGGCCTGCGCGCCGACATGCCGGCCGGGGACCTGACCGCCGGTGATGTCTTCGCCGTGCTGCCCTTCGGCAACGAGCTGGTCGAGGTGCGCATGGACGGGCGCATGGTGCGCCGGGTCATCGAGCGCAAGTTGCGGGGCAACAGCAGCGGCATCTGCGTCGGGGGCGCCAAGGTGACCTACGACACGGAGCGTCCCGACTGGGACCGGGTCGTCCGCCTCGAGATCGCGGGGGAGCCCTGGGATCCCGACCGGATCTACAAGGTGATCGTCACCAGCTTCCTCATGGAGGGCAACAGCGGGCTCGATTTCCTGACCACCGTGGCGCCGGGGAACGTGACGCCCACCCGCATCACGACGGCCGAGGCCGTGGAGCGCTACCTGGCCCTCTACAGCCCGATCCGACCGACCATTGACGACCGCTGGGTGGAGAAGTCGAACCAGGTCCAGGGGGACTACCTCCAGAAGGCCTACCTGCCGGAGTCCATGCCCTAGTCGGCGGTTCCGACCCCAACGATCCGCTCCGAACCGGGGCCGCCATTCAAGGCGGCCCCGGTTTTTTAACATATGCGTGAACACTTGCAATATCATGATAAAAGGCGCGTTACGGGGATTGGATCTCAAGGCACGCCGCCCCTGTCCGATGCATGGTCTACGGGTGGGAAGATGCTCCCGCCGGCACACGGAGGTCCCCCGGGATGACATCCCGAACCTACAGGGAAGGTACGGCAGCGTGAAGACTCTCAGAGCCGAGAAACGCAACGAACAGCTCGTCCGCTTCGCCGCCCACATGAACAAGGTCGTCGTCGGCCAGCCCGCCGCCATCGACAAGCTCACCGACAGCTTCAGCCGGCTCATCTCGGGGGTTCACGACCCCGAGCGGCCCCTGTTGACGATGATGTTCATGGGCCCCACGGGCGTCGGCAAGACCGAGACGGTGCGGGCCCTGGCCGAGACCATCTTCGGCAACAAGCGCGCCTTCACCAGGGTCAACTGCCAGGAGTACTCGGCCCACTACAACATCTCGAAGCTGTTGGGGTCGCCTCCAGGCTACGTGGGGGGCGAGATCCGGCCCCTCCTGGCCCAGGAGAACCTGGACCGCCACCACCAGAAGGCCCTGGAGAACCAAACCGGTCTGGTCAGCGAGCCGGGTAGCAAGCTCAGCCGCCTGTTCCCCCCCGAGAGCGACCAGAACCTGTCCATCATTCTCTTCGACGAGATCGAGAAGGCCCACCCCAAGCTGTGGAACCTGCTGCTGGGCATCCTCGAGGACGGCACCGTGGTGTTGGGCAACAACGAGGAGGTCGACTTCCGCCAGTCGATCATCATCCTCACGACCAACGTGGGCAGCGAGGCCATGGGCGCCCATCTGGCCCAGAACAACATCGGCTTCGCCTCTCCGATCACCGACCGGAAGATGGACCGGGACGTGGAGGAGGCCGCCATGCGAGAGGCCAAGAAGGTCTTCCCCTTCGAGTTCCTCAACCGCTTCGACGACATCATCACCTACCACACCCTCCAGGAACAGCACCTGTACAGTATCCTGGATATCCTGATTGCCCAGGTGCATCATCGTTC
>JAUUZX010000380.1 GCA_030592025.1 bacterium
CACCATATTCTCCACACCCCCGGCGATGACCAGTTTCTGCACCGGTGTGCCGAGGGGTGTAAAGCCGTACTCGGTACCTTCCCAGGTAGCCCGGGAACGCTGGAAATCCAGGCTGATGTCACCACCGGCCACGGTTTTCGTCCCGGCCTGCTCCGCGTCGGCGAAACGGGCCCGCATGGCGTCGCTCAAGGTCGGGCTCTCCACGCACAGGAAGCCGTTGTTGATGGCGTTGCGCAGATACGTCTGGCTGTAGCTGCCGGCGACGACGCAGTGGATGCCCGCCGCCTGCAGGGCCGTGGCGGCCTGCTCGCGGCTACTGCCGGTACCGAAGTTGTAGCCGGCCACCACCACGTCGCCCACCTGCACCATGCCCGCGAAGGCCGGGTCGTAGTTCTCCATCACCACCTGGGCCATCTGTTCGGGGGTGATGTCCTCGCGGTAGGTGTAGTCCTTCGAGTAGATCCCGTCGGTGTTCAGGTTGTCTGCGGGCAGGAACAGCGCCCGGCCCTCGTGGCCGGCGGGGAAACCGTCGATGATCTCCACCGGTGGCGCGTCGCGGTCTGCCTTGAACTCCGCGAAGCTGCGGGCCGGGACCGCCCCGTCCAGGTTCCACTCGGAAGGCCCGGCGATGTGCCCCGCCAATGCGCTGGCGGCCACCACGGCCGGGCTGGCCAGGTACGCCTCGGCGTCGCGGCTGCCCATGCGCCCCTTGAAGTTGCGGTTGGTGGCGCTGATGCCCACCTCGCCGTCCTCCAGCAGGCCCACGCCCAGACCGATGCAGGGTCCGCAGCCGGGGGGCAGCGGACGGGCACCCGCGTCCAGCAGCTTCTGCCAGGCCCCCGACGCCTTGGCCTGCGCCTCGATGGGCTCGCTGGCCGCGGCCACGTACAGTTCGACGCCGTCGGCCACCTGCTTGCCGTCGACCACGGCGGCGGCCTGCTCGATGTCGCTGAGCCGGCTGTTGGTGCAGCTCAGGAGGTAGGCCTTGTGGATCGTCTTTTTCCGCGCGGCCATCTCCGCCAGCGAGGTCATCACCTGCACGGAGTGGGGGCCGCTGATGTGGGGCGTCACCGCGCCCAGGTCCAGGACGATCTCCGCGGCGTAGACGGCGTCGGTGTCGCTGGCCGGCGGCGTCGAGGCCCAGGCGGCGAGCTCGTCGTCACCAATACGACCTGCCACGCCGTTACCCGCCAGCCATGCCTGGCGCTCGGTCATGAATTCCACGCAGGTGGCGTCGCAGGGGAACCAGCCCGCCAGCGCACCCCACTCGGTGGTCATGTTGGCCACGGTGAGCCGCTCCTCCATGCCCAGGGACGCCACGCCCGGGCCCGCGAACTCGAGGACCGCGTTGAGCACCTCGCCCTGGCTGTACAGCCCGCACAGGGTGATGATGAGGTCCTTGCCCGTCACGCCCGGCCGCAGCTTGCCATTGAGGACGACCTTGATCGTGCGCGGCACCTGCCACCACACGGTGCCCGTCGCCCACATCGCGGCCGCGTCCGTGCGCACCACCGGGGTGCCCAGGGCAGCCAACGCGCCGTAGGTGTTGCTGTGGCTGTCGCTGGCCACGCAGAAGCTGCCCGGCTTGACGTAGCCCTCCTCGATCATGATCTGGTGGCCGATGCCGCGTCCCGCGGGATAGTGGGTGACGCCGTGCTTCTCGGCGAAGGCCGCGATGGCCTTGTACTTGGCCTGGTTGGTGTCGCCCAGGTCCTGGATGTTGTGGTCCAGGGTGAAGACGGGTTGCCGCGGGTCGTGGATCCTGGCCACGCCCAGGCCCTCGAACTTGGCCATGACCGCCGACGTGTTGTCGTGGGTCATGACGTGATCGGGCACGAGGGTGACGTAGTCGCCGGCGCGCACCTTGTGGCCTTTCGGCAGGTTCACGGCGTGGGACTGGACGATCTTTTCGATGACGGTCTGGGCCATGGCTGGCGCCCCCTGTGATGGGTCGACGAGGTTCCTCCCCGGGGGAGGGTGGGATGACTCAGGGAATCTAGACGACGAAGCCCCCGGGGACAATCCCCAGGGGCTTTTTTCGAACCGCGAGCAGGAGTGGGTCAGGCCTTGGCCGACTTCTGATCGGGGCCGGGGTAGCTGTCGTTGATGTAGGCCTCGAGGGTGAGCAACTGCACCTTCTGGTCCTTGGTGATCTGCTTGATGACGTCGCCGCTGGAGACGATGCCCATGAGGCGCCCCTCGGTCAGGACCGGCACGTGGCGGATGCGTTGGGTGGTCATGATCGTCATGACCTGGTCGAGGTCCGTGTCGGGGGTCACGTAGATGACCTTGTGGGTCATGAGTTCGCGCACAGGCGTGTCACGGGCGGTGCGGCCCTGGAGCGTGATGAAGCGCAGGTAGTCGCGCTCGGTCATGATGCCCACGATGACGTCCTTGTCGAACACGAGCATGGCCCCGACGTTGTGCTCCACCATGCTGGTGACCGCCTGGAGGATGGTGTCGTCGGGTCCGACGCTGTATATGGGAGCATCGCCTTTGCGCGCGAGTAGGTCCTGTATGGTCTTCATGCGTCACCTCCGGGATAAGTGGTGTGAATCGGGCGTGCGGTTTGCTCGATTTGAAGACCCACAATTTAGGCTAAATTGATGTCAGTCGCCAGGAGAGCACACCATGGGAGCAACCTTGCTCCGGCGGGGCGGGGCGTGTAGGATTGGGTGGTCACGTCCCACGCAGGTGGGCGATTCCTTCCAGCCCAGCGAGGTCGCAACATGGCCACCTATCAGGACTTCGACGATCTCCGGGACAACTGCCCGTCCGAGGTCCAGGCGGACATCGCCATCGACTTTCTCCACGACGACCCCGAGCGGTTGGCGGCGATCTGGCCGGTCACGGAGGACGGCGGATTCCGCCTTTCCCTGACCCAGCGCATCAGTGATTTCTGGGAATCGGAAGTCAGGGAGAAGGGCCGGGACGTGCCCGACGACCACTTCGCCATCGAGGTCATCGTGGACAGCTACGCCGACCAGGACATGGGCCACAGCCTCTACCTCGAGCTCCACGCCTACTGCGGCAGCGAGGGCGTGGGGGACCTGTGCTGGGGCGTTTTCGAGGACGACCCCCTGGAGCGCCGCTTCGCTGCGGCCATGGAGAAGGCGATCCCGCGCCTTGTCGGCGAGCACACCGACGCGGTGGGCCTGGCCTGCTCCGTCGAGGTGACGGAGGTTGCGGAGGTTTGACCCCCACACCCGGAAGATCTTCCCGCGCGGTGCAACCCTG
>JAUUZX010000018.1 GCA_030592025.1 bacterium
GTGGGCGCCGTCACGCGGGTTCGCAACACGCTGGCCTTTGCCTTCCACAACTACCTCCAGAGCATCGGCTTCTACTGGATCCACACCCCCATCATCACCGCCAGCGACGCCGAGGGCGCCGGTGAGATGTTCCGTGTGTCCACCCTCGATCTGGCCAACCTGCCCCGCACCGAGAGCGGTGACGTCGACTTCAGCCAGGACTTCTTCGGCAAGGAAACCTTCCTCACCGTGTCGGGTCAGCTCAGCGTGGAGACCTACTGCTGCGCCCTGCGCAACGTCTACACCTTCGGGCCGACGTTCCGCTCCGAGAACAGCAACACGAGCCGGCACCTGTCCGAGTTCTGGATGATCGAGCCGGAGATCGCGTTCGCCGACCTGGCGGCCGACGCCGACCTGGCCGAGGACTACCTGGGCTACGTCTTCAAGGCGGTCCTGGACGAGCGGGACGACGACATGGCCTTCTTCGCCCAGCACGTGGAGAAGTCGGCGGTCGAGCGTCTCGAAAGATTTGTCGCCAGCAGCTTCGAGCGCATGGACTACACCGACGCGATCAAGGCCCTGGAGACGTCGGGGAAGAAATTCGAGTTCCCGGTGCAGTGGGGCGTGGACCTCCAGTCGGAGCACGAGCGGTACCTGTGCGAGGAACTGTGCAAGCGGCCGGTCGTCGTGATGAACTACCCGAAGGACATCAAGGCCTTCTATATGCGCCTGAACGACGACGGGAATACCGTCGCCGCCATGGACGTGCTGGCGCCGGGCATCGGCGAGATCATCGGCGGCAGCCAGCGCGAGGAGCGGCTCGACGTGCTCGACGCGCGCATCGACGAGATGGGCCTGCCCAAGGAAACCTACTGGTGGTACCGGGATCTCCGACGCTACGGCACCGTGCCCCACGCGGGCTTCGGGCTGGGCTTCGAGCGCCTGGTGAACTACGCCACCGGCATCGCCAACATCAGGGACGTGATCCCCTTCCCGCGGGCGCCCAAGTCCGCCGAATTCTAGGAGGCCGCCGATGGAATGGACCCAGGGTCCCTACCGCATCACCGACGATCCGGGCGAGCTCGACCTGTTCTACGTGGTGCCGGCCCTTCAGCAATCCTATTGGGCCGAGGACCGGCAACAGCAGGACATCGAGGAGTCCATCCGCAACTCCCTGTGCTTCGGGCTCTACAAGGAGGGCCGGCAGATCGGCTTCGCCCGCGTCGTCACCGACAAGGTGACCTTCGCCTGGATCTGCGACGTCATCGTCCACACGGACCAGCGGGGAACGGGCCTGGGCAAGTGGCTCATGGAGTGCCTCGAGGAGCACCCGGACGTGAAGGACGTTAGCCAGCAACTCCTGCGCACCCGGGACGCCCACGGTCTGTACGAGCAGTTCGGCTACGCCGTGTGTGACGCCATGGTGCGGCGCAAGGCGGGGGAGCCGGATCTGTTCTAGCGGCCGAATCCCCTACCCAGGAAGGACGCTCCCTTGAACCGTCGACCCCTCATCCTCGTTTTCATCACGACCATGCTGCTGCTCGGATCCATGGGCGTGGCCCAGGACGATCCGGCCGCCGCCGCCCGCACCGACGTGGACGCCGCCCTCCGCACCGAGCAACGGGGCCAGCAGGCGCGCGAGGCCTGGGACACCGAGCGCACGGCCCTCGAGCAACGCTTCCGGCAGGCCCGCGTCGACGCCGACTGGCTCGCCGGATGGGTCGAACGGGAGCGCACGGCGGTCACGGCTCTCGTCGCCAAGCGCGCCGAGCTGGAGAGGCGGCTCATCGAGTCGGTGCGGCTCACCGAGAGCCTCGAGGACACCCTCGCCGTGCTGGTCGATCGCCTCGATACATCGGTCGCCGCGGATCTGCCTTTCCTGGACGGGGAACGGTCCCGCCGGTTGGCGTCCCTGCGGTTGGTGCAGGGCGATCCGGACGCGTCGTCGGCCGAGAAGCTGCGCCGGGTGCTGGAGGCCTACCAGGTGGAGGCTGGCTACGGCGGCACCGTCGAGATGATGAGCGAGCCCATCGATGTGGACGGCCGCCAGGTCCACGCCGACGTGCTGCGCCTGGGTCGGCTGGCCCTCCTGTGGCGCACGCCGGACGGCTCGCGGGCCGGTGTCTTCGACCCCGGCGCCGGCGCCTGGACCGAGTTGCCCCGGGGCGACCACCACGCCATCGGCCGGGCCATGGAGATGGCCGACCGCATGCGCCCGGTGGCCGTGATCGGCCTGCCCCTGGGGAGGATCGAGCGATGACGCGCTTCCTCCTGACGGTTATCGCCTTGCTGACGGTGTCCCTCGCGGTGGACGCGCCGGCCCAGGACATCCGCGCCGCCGCCCGCCGGGCCGCGGCCGAGCGGGAGCTCACCGAGGCCACCGTGCGGGAGGCCGAGGTCCGGATCCTCACCGACCGCCATGCCCTCACCGCCCACGTGGACAGCCTCGAGGCCCACAACAGCGGACTCGCCACCGAGGTCGCGGACCTGGAGGCTCGCCAGCGCGAGTTGGAGACGGAGATCGCCCGCTTGGAGGCCGCCTGGTCCGAGCATGAACTCGACTTCCGCGAGACCACGGGCAACGTGCGTCTGGCGGCCCGGGACGTGGAGTCCCTCCTGGACGCCTCGCCGCTGAGCGCCGGCCACCCGGAGCGCGTGGACGACGTGGGGCGCCTGCTGGCCGAGGGCTACTTCCCCGATCTGGACGACATCAGCGCCCTGGCCGCCGTCCTCATGGACGAGATCGTGCGCAGCGGGCAGGTGGCCGTCACCGAAAGGTCCTTCGTGGGTCGCAACGGCGAGCCCACCACCGGCCGGGTCTACCAGCTCGGCAAGTTCACGACCCTCTATGAAACCGATACCGAGCAGGGCTTCCTGACCCACCTGCCCAAGAGCCACGCCCTGCATGCCCTGTCCCGCCTGCCGGACCGGGGTGTCAGGCGCATGGTGTCGCGCTACCTGAGCGGCGAGTCGGGCATCGCGCCGGTGGACATGTCCGCCGGCGCCGCCCTGCGGCAGATCACGGCCAGCGACCGGTTCATCGACCAGGTCCGCGAGGGCGGCCCTCTGGTGTGGCCGATCCTCCTGCTGGCGGTGGCGGCGCTGGTCATCGTCGTGGCGAAATTCGTGAGCCTGCGGCGCATCCACGCCAACACGGACGAGCTCATGGGCCGGATCAACGACCACGCCGCCCGGGAGGACTGGGAGGGCTGCGAAAGCGTGCTGGCCGCCCGGGGCAAATCGTCTCCCGTGGTGCGCATCGTCCAGGCCGGGCTGGCCGTGCGCGGCCGCTCGCGGGCGACCCTCGAGAGCGTCCTGCAGGAGGCGATCCTCCAGGAGCTGCCGACCCTGCAGCGGGGCATGGCCATCCTCTCGGTGCTGGGCGCCGTGGCGCCCCTGCTCGGCCTGCTGGGCACGGTGACGGGGATGATCGAGACCTTCCGGGTCATCACGGTCCATGGCACGGGCGACCCGAGGCTCATGTCCGGCGGCATCAGCGAGGCCCTCGTCACCACCGAGTTGGGCCTGGCCGTGGCCATCCCCATCATGCTGCTGCACACGGTGCTGGCCCGGCGCGTCGACCACGTCATCGGGGACATGGAGAAGCAGGCCGTCCACATGACGACCCTCATCGCGGGCGAGGAGGGCTAGACGGCGTGGAGATCCTCTGGCGCATCCAGGACAATTTGCTCCAGGGCGGATGGGTCATGATCCCCCTGGCGGCCGTGTCCCTGGCCATGTGGGCCATGATCGTGGACCGCCTGCTGCTGTACGGCGAGCTCACCCGGCGGGACCTGGACCTGGACGAGGCGCGGGCCGCCCTCAGCGCCGGCGAGATGCCGGATTCCCGCGGCCTCCACGCGCGGCTGGTGGGGCTGTTCCTGCACAGCCGGGGCGAACGGCGACGCGGTGACCCGGCCCTGCTGCGGGCCTGCGCCGACGAGTTGCGCCGGGGGTACGAGGGTCGGCTCACCCTCATTGAGGTGCTGGCTGCCATGTCGCCCCTGCTGGGTCTGCTGGGCACGGTGCTGGGCATGATCGAGACCTTCGACGTCATCTCGCTCCACGGCACCGGCAACCCCCGGGCCATGGCCAGCGGCATCTCCGTGGCGCTCATCACCACCCAGGCCGGCCTGCTCGTGGCCATCCCGGGGATGTTCGCGGCGGGACGTCTGCGCCGCATGGCCGGCAACCGCACCCTCCGGCTTGAGGCGGCCGTCACGGCCCTGGGCCGGGAGCTTTGGATCCAGCGGGAGGCATCCTCATGATCAACGTGCGCGGCACCGTGCGCGGGACCAGCGACCGCACCGACATCAACATGGGCCCCCTCATCGACATGGTCTTCCTGCTGCTCATCTTCTTCGTGGTGACGACGAGCTTCGTGAAGGAGACCGGCGTCGACGTGACCCGGGCCACCGCGGCCACCGCCGAGGCGAAGGACGCCAACACCGTCATGGTGGGCATCAACGAGGACGGCGAGGTCTTCTACGACGGCCGGCGCGTGGACGTGCGCAGCGTGCGCGGGCTGGTCGAGCGGGCCCTGGCCGAGGACCCGACTGCCGGCGTCATCATCGTGGCCGACCGGGGCAGCCTGACCGGCGTGGTGGTGCAGGTCATGGACCAGTGCCGCCTAGCCGGCGCGGCCAACGTGAGCCTGGCGGCCGAGCGGGGGGGCGAGGGATGAGACGGCCGACGGCTTCGCGGATCCGCCACCTGGTGGTCGTCGTGCTCGCGACGGTGGCCGTCAACATGGTGCTCTTCGGCGTGTCGGACGTGCTCACCCGGGAGCAGCCCCTGCGGCGCGAGACCTCCCCTCCCGTACCGGTGAACCTCGTGCAGCTGGCCTCGCCGACCCCGCCGATCCAGGAGGCCCGGCGCGAACCCCCGCCGCCCCGTCCCAAGCCCCACGTGGATTTCCAGCCCGAACTGCCACCGCCGTCGCTGACCATGCCGACCCTGGGCGGGGTGAGCGTGGTGGTCGACCTGGACCTGGGCACCGGGGACCTGGACCTGGGTCCGGTGGTGTTCGAGGACGCCGACCTGGACGAACCGCCCCGGCCGGTGCTGCAGACGCCGCCGCCGTACCCCCACCGGGCGCGTCAGCGCGGCGTCGAGGGCAACGTCACCGTCAAGCTGCTGGTGACCGCCGAGGGCGTCGTGGCCGACGTGCAGATCCTGGAGGCCACGCCCGAGGGCTACTTCGAGAACGCCGTGGTGGGCGCCGTGGGGCGCTGGCGATTCGAGCCGGGGCGCATCGCCGGCCAGTCTGTGGCCAGCTGGGTCGTGACCACCCTGCGTTTCGACATGGACGGTTAAGAGCGTGGGTAGGCTCATCCTCATCATCGTGATGACATTGCTGGTGGCGACGCCGGCGGTCGCGCAAAAAAATCCCCTCGATCTGGAGCGGGCCCCAGGTTCCGTGCGCCGGGGTGTGGCCCGGGCGCTCATCCTCCGCCAGAAGGGCGAACTGGAGGAGGCCCGCGCCGCTCTCCTGCGCCTGACCGCCAGTAGTGGCCACCATCTGGCCTGGTACCACCTGGGGGGCGTCTACGTGCTGCAGGACAGCCTCACCGCGGCGGCCGACGCGTTTGCCGCGGCCGTGGCGGTCGAGCCCGCGCTGCAGCCGGCATGGCGCAATCTGGGCGAGACATCCTATGCCTTGGGCGACTACACGCGGGCGGCCGAGGCCTTCGCCGAAGCAGCGGCCCGCGACCCGGATGGAGATCCCGAGCTGGTGCACTTCCGCGGTGTCGCCCTCCTGCAGGCGGGGCGGGCGGGCGAGGCCCTGAACGTGCTGGAGCGTCTCGTCGCGGATCACCCGGACGCTCCCGTTTCCTGGTTCCGGAACTTCGTGGCCGCGGCGGTGGAGGCCGATCAGCCGCGCCGGGCCGACGGGGCCATGGACGTCCTGACCACGGGGCATCCCGGCGACCCGATGGCCTGGGACCTGGCCTACCGCCAGGCCGCCGCCACCGAGGACCACGTCCGGGCGGCGTCCCTGCTGACTATCCGCGGCTACCTGGAGCCCCTGGATCGGGCCGAGGCCGTGCAGCTGGGCGACCTGTGCCTGGCCATCGAGGCGCCGGAGCGGGCGGTGACCCACTACCGGGCGGCCCTCGGTTTGTCGGGTCCGCCCGGCGACGGGGACATCCGCCGCCGCCTCGTCAGCGCCCAGCTTTCCGCGCGGGATCGGGAGGGAGCGCTGGCCACCCTCGATGCCGTGCTGGCGTCGGCTCCCGATGCGGAAACCTGGCGTCTCAAGGGAGAGATCCACTACGAGCAGGCGGCGTTCGCAGCCGCGCTGGCCGCGTTCGACCAGGCGGCAGCCCTGGCGCCGGACGACCGCGGGCTCGATCTGCTGCGGGGGTACTGCGCCCTCGAACTGGAGCACCTCGTCGAGGCCCGCCGTCATTTCGAGGCCGCGGCCGCCGATCCCCGCCATGGGCCGCGGGCGCAGGAGGTGCTGCGGCATCTCGAGAGGATGGCGTCGCCCTAGCCCGGGGGTCCCGGCAAGAAAGGCCCGGCTCCTGATCAGAGCCGGGCCAGGAATGCGCAACGAGATGGCGCGCTACTCGAAGCTCTTGAGCGCTTCACCCCGCGTGGCGTACACGTCGAAGATCTTCTCGAGCTGGGAGATGTAGAAGATACTCAGCACCCGCTCCTTCACGCAGCAGATCTTGAGGATGCCCTCGGCGGCCTTGATCGAGTGGTAGCCCGAGATCAGGATGCCAAGCCCCGTGGAGTTGATCCAGGGCACGCTGCCGAAATCCAGCACCACGCGCTTGTAGTCGCCCTCGATGATCTCCTTGATCTCGTCCTTGAAAGCGTCGTGACTGGGGCCGCCCATGATCTTGCCGGACAGCTCCAGCACCATGACATCGCCCGTCGGTACTCGTTTCATCTTCATCGGGGGACTCCTCCTGGCTAACCCAGTGCGTTGTACAGACGTCGCTTGATCTTCTTGGTGGGCGTCTTCTCGAACTCCTCGTACAGGACCTTCATGCGCACGAGCTGGCTGTAGCCGGGCAGGCGCTGGTTCAGGCTCTTGCGGTTCTCTTCCATCATCTGCTCGACCTGCTTGCCCTGCAAACAGGCCCGGTCGACCGACTCCAGATCCGGGTAGACGAGGGCCACGAGTTTGCCGTCGTTCTCGACCACCAGGGACTCCTCGACGCAGGGCATGTTGTTGAGCTGGGACTCGATCTCCTCGGGGTAGATGTTCTGGCCCGAGGCCGTGAGGATCATGTTCTTGGAGCGGCCGGTCAGGTAGAGGAAACCGTCGTCATCCAGGCGGCCGATGTCGCCGGTGTGGAGCCAACCGTCGGCGTCGATAGCTTCCTTCGTGGCCTCCTCGTCCAGGTAGTAGCCCTCCATGCGGTTCTCGCCCCGCACGCGCACCTCGCCGACGCCGGTCTCCGGATCCGGTTCGCTGATGTGGCACTCGAGGTAGGGGATGATCTTCCCCACCGAGCCGACGGGCGGCTTGTCGGAGAACTTCGAGTAGCTGATGAGGGGACCGAACTCGGTCATGCCGTAGCCGCAGGTGATGTTCAGGCCAATCCTGCGGAAGAACGCCTCGATGTCCTTGTTGAGGGCGGCGCCGCCGATGACCATCTCCCGGTAGTTGCCGCCGAAGACCTCGTAGATCTGGTCGCGGATCTTGCGGTCGATCACCTTTTTCAGCCCCGGCACCTTGGCCATGAGCTTCATCTTCGGGGTCTCGAGCACGGGCTTGATGCGGTTGCGGTAGATCTTCTCGATGATCAGCGGCACCGACATGACGACCACCGGCTTCAGCCTCTGGAACGCGGCCACCAGCACCTTGGGGGTGGGGATCTTCTCGATGAACGTGACGTGGCAACCCATGATGAACGGCGACAGGAAGTCGAAGGCGCCGCCGAAGGCGTGGGCCAGGGGCAGGAACGACACGATGTTGTCGCCCGGCGTCATCTCGATGCAGGTCGTGAAGAAGGCCACGTTGGCCATGAGCGAGTTGTGGGTGAGCATGACGCCCTTGGAGAAACCCGTCGTGCCCGAGGTGTAGACGATGGCGGCCAGTTCGCCGTTGTCCACCTCGTCGAAGGCGAGGCCATTGCGGTTCAGCTGGGAGGCAAAGCGTTCGACGTAGGCCGTGTCGGCCTTGTCCACGATCTTCTGCAGCTTGTCCTTGCGGGACCAGAACAGCGAGAAGTCGGCCAGGTTGAAGATGCCCTCCACCGACGGCATCTTGTCTTCGTTGAGGCGGTCGTTGATGGAGTCGGCCACGAACAGGAGGACCGACTCGCTGTGGCGGACGATGTGCTCGATCTCGGCGCTGGTGAAGTCGGGCAGGACGGGCACGATGACGGCGCCGTAGGTGACGGCGGCCAGGTAGGTGGTGGCCCAGTGGGCGGAGTTGCGGCCGATCACGGCGATGCGGTCGCCCCGCTTGATGCCCTGCTCATGGAAGATGTGGTGCAGCTTGAGGATGCGGTGGGCGGTCTCGCTGTAGGTGAGGGTGCCGCCGTTCAGGTTGCTGAAGCCGTTCACGTCCCAATGGGTGCGCAGGGATTCGGCAATGGTCTCAACAAAATTCTGGCTGAGCATGGTTCTCCTGTTCCGCGGCGGTGGGCAAGTCCGAGTCAGCGCATGATATCGCGTTTGGCGGCGGGAAACAAGGGGCGCGGCGGGGTGTCAGGCGCGGCGCCTCAGGCCGGGAAAAAACCGGGGCACCCGGGACCGGTAGTCGGCGTAGACGTCGCCCAGATCCCGCAGGAGTTTGCGCTCCTCGAGTTCGGTGCCCACCAGCACGTACACGATGAAGACGCTGCGCCAGGCCAGGTTCACGTCGGTGAAGGGCAACCCGAAGACGAGCAGTATCAGCGTGCCCGTGTACCAGGGATGACGGATGACGCCCAGGATGCCGTCCTCACGGAAGGCCGGTTCGCGGGGCTGGCGGCCGGCCGCCCAGTCGACCAGTTGGCGCAGGCCGAGGAAGGCGCGGCCGTCGTAGGACCGGGCGCCAAGGAGAAAGAGCAGACCCGCTTCGAAGATCCCCGCGCCGCGCACCCAGGCCCAGGAACCTTGCCAGGTCCAGATCGATTCCGCCGGCAGGGCGCGCAGCCACAGGACGAGCACGCCGAAGGTGACCGTGCTCGCGACCACGTACACGAGGCGATGCCATACCTGGTACCGCGGCAGGTTGCGGGTCATGAAACCGCGCCAGGCGTGGGTGATGAAGAGGCTGTGCAGGGCGCACCACAGGGCGGTGGCGAGGGTGGCTTGCAGGGCGATCGGCATGGGGGCTCCCGGGCGTGGGCGAGGTTTGTGTCGTGGGTGACATTCTCGGTGCTGGGTATCTTGATCGCAAGTGCTGCCTCAGGGGATGGCCCCGCCCAAGAGGCACAGCTTTCGAGATTGGCAGGAGAGGACCGGGAACGTAAAGTATCGGTTGAAATTACTGACGACAATTCAATTCGGTGGAGAGCCTCCGATGTTTAAGAATTTGCCATTGATCGCGACGTTGTCGCCCGAGTGGAGCTATTCCCAGCGGCCATATTTCTTCCCGTCGGGATTGTCCGGCTCGGTCACCGTCGATCTTTGTCGGCCTGCGGCGGCTTCGGTGTGAGTTCGGAAACCACCTACGAGATGATGGCGCTCTTCAGATGGGGCATCAACGATACGCTCAGCATCCCCTTTGGCTACCGGGTGTTCGGGTTGGATATTCGATTCTAGGTCTTCAAGAAGCGCAGCGCCCTGTCGCGACAGACGACGCCTGGACGAATCCGGTGGGGACGAGCCATGACTGAAAGAACAGAAA
>JAUUZX010000408.1 GCA_030592025.1 bacterium
GCCGTGGTCGAGCAGCTTGAAGACATACTTGGCCCGCGCCGGGGTCAGGGCGTGGTACAGGGTCGAGGCCGAGTACAGGATCACCATGGACACGCCGAAGACCGTCACGCCCACGACCAGACGGGCGTCCCCCCGCTGGGCCGCCAGCACGATGAGCACGACCAGGCCGGCGATGGCGCCCAGGGCCCCCACCCCATGGGTGACGGCGTGGGCGATCTCCTCCCGGCCTGAGAAGTCCTCGTGTGCGAATGAGCCCTTCATGTCACGAATCCCCGTTCTCGCGTTTGATGGCGTTGATGATCTCGTCGAGCTTCTGCAGAAAGAGGGACCGGTCCTTCGCGGCGAAGGGCGGCGGTCCACCCGTCATGACCCCCTGGTCCCGCAACTGGGACAGCAGGTGCCGCGTGGCCAGACCCTCCACCACGTTGTCCGGGGTGAACGGCCGGCCCTTGTGACCCAGCACCCGGGCGCCCTTGTCCAGGCAACGGGCGGCCAGGGGGATGTCCCCGGTGATCACGATATCGCCCGTCTCCGCCAGGTCGACGATGTGGTCGTCGGCCTCATTCAGGCCCTTGTCCACGACGACCAGTTCGATGCGAGCGCCGTCGGGCACGCGCATGCGGGCGTTGGCCACGAGGGTGACCGACAGGCCGTAGCGGTCGGCCACCTTGTAGATCTCCTGCTTCACGGGGCAGGCGTCGGCATCGATGTAGATGTGGAGCATGGGGCGCCTTTCGGTGTCGCCACCATAGGCAACGGCGCGGCACGAGACAAGACGCGATAGGTGCTGCCGAAGGGCATGCAGCCCGTTCACGACCCGGCCGGTGCATCCGGCCAGCCTGAATTAATTTCACCAACATGTGTTTATGCACGGTCTTTTTCCTTGAGAACGCGCTAGAGTCCTCTCGAAACGGAACATCGGGATTCCGCGATCCGTCCCTTCAAGGAGAAGAAATCGACATGGCCAAGAAAACCACGAAGAAAGCGCCCGCCAAGAAGGCCACCCCGACGAAGATGGGGAAGTTCAAGGTGGGCGAGAAGGCGCCGACCAGGACCGAGACCTACCGCGCCGTGGCTGAGATGACCGGACTTGCCCGCACGGACGTCGTGGCCGTCTTCGACGCCATGACCGAGATTACGACCAAGACCGTCAAGAAGCACGGCGCCTACAACTACCTCGGCCTGCTCAAGATGACCCTGGTGAAGAAGCCTGCGGTCAAGGGCGGCAAGCTGGTGCGCAACCCCTTCACGGGTGACATGGTCAAGCAGAAGGCCCGTCCGGCTTCGCGCACCGTCCGCGTGCGCCCCATGAAGCCGCTGAAGGATCAGCTGTAGACACTTGTCGGTATGGCATGGAAAGACTGCCCCCGGGCTCTTCGGCCCGGGGGCAGTCTCGTCGTCAGCCACCTGTTTCCAGAGCATCGTTCTGACGCACGCCGGTCAATCAGAGGTGTGCGCCACTCGGCCCGAGATCGCCCCGAGCGTGTCTGACTTCATTTTCCCACGTGCTCGATGACCACGGCCACCGAACCATCCATCTCCGCCCTGAGGTCCGGCTTCTGCACGGACTCGGTCTCCACCTGCTCACGGGGCAGGATGAGGGCCGTGGCCAGGAACGTGGCCACCTGGTCGGCTCGCTCGTCGGCCAGGGCCATGGTCTCGGCCGTCACGGTCACCCGCACGGGGGACCAGGGATGCTGGCGGATCTCGTCGCTGGCCCGCACGAGCCACTTCTCGCCGGACTCGGTCAGGTCGGTCTCGTTGCGCACGAAGAATCGCTACCAGAACCATGGTCGCCAGTGCCAGTACCGGGAAATTCTTCGTTCGACTCATCACAAGCCACTGCCTCGCTTGATGGGATTTGCCATCTTTCCCCGGCGGGACCGTGCAAGCTGCCTTGAGGCTCAGCCGCAAACCGCCCTGTAGGGGCCGTTTCCGCCGCATGCTTTCTGTTCGGGGCTAGGGACCGCAAGGCGTGTGCCATGGCGCAGGGTTCCCCAGACTTCCCTGAGGGGGCGAGTCGTGGACGAACGGGTAGCGATCCCACCAACGGGGGGGCGGGTACGGCGGTCACGGGAAATCCGAGACTTGCGCTCGGAGTCCGGCGTGGTCATTTTATTTAGGACAACATTGTCCCTTTAGAGAAGGCCCTTTCAATGCCTGCCGGGAGACGACCATGAGCGTGCGCAAGATCGTGAAGATCGACGAAGACCTCTGCGACGGCTGCGGCGACTGCGTGCCGAGTTGCGCCGAGGGCGCCATCAAGATCATCGACGGCAAGGCCAAGCTCGTGGGCGACAACCTCTGCGACGGTCTGGGGGCCTGCCTCGGTGACTGCCCCCAGGGCGCGATCACGGTCGAGGAACGCGAGGCCGACTCCTTCGACGAGGAGGCCGTGGCGGTGCACTTGGCCAAGCCAACCGCGCCCGGTCCCGGCCCCATGGACATCCCCCTCATGGCCCCCGCCGGAGGCTGCCCGGGATCCCAGGTCAGGGAGTTCGCGGCCTGCCCGACGCCACCGTCGGCAGGTGGTCTCGGATCGTTGGGGCCCATGGCTTCCGGCCCGATGGCGCCCGGCCCGATGGCACCGGGTCCGATGGCCTCCGGCCCGGGAGCGCCCACTGAAAGCGCCTTGCGCCAATGGCCGGTCCAGATGCACCTGATCCCCCCCACGGCCCCTTTCCTGCGCGGCGCCAACCTGCTCCTGGCGGCCGACTGCTCGGTGGTCGCGGCGCCGGATTTCCACCAGCGTTTCCTGGCGGGCAAGGCCCTCGCCATGGCCTGCCCGAAGCTGGATCACAGCAACGAGGCCTACCGGGAGAAGCTCACCGCCATGATCGACGAGGGCGGGATCGACATGCTCACCGTGGTCATCATGGAGGTGCCCTGCTGCACGAGCCTGGCCACCGTCGCGCGCGAGGCGGCGGAAAAGGCCAAGCGCAAGGTGCCGGTCAAACGCATGGTGATGTCGGTGCAGGGCGAGGTGTTCGACGAGGAGTGGTTGTAGTTACGAGCCGGCATTCCTGAACAACTCATGTCAGAGTAGCAACTTCA
>JAUUZX010000421.1 GCA_030592025.1 bacterium
GCCGACCCTGCACCACAGCTGGCCCCTGCCGGCGGGGCAGGAGGGCCGGACCGAGGCCATGTGGCGGCTGTTCTGGGGCTGCAATTTCGTGGGCGTCTGGGACGAGCTGGCCTTCATCAATTTCGTCTTCATTCTGTTCTGCCGGCATTTCCGCTTCGGTGAGGCGAACCTGGCCCAGGCGGTCTTCTTCACGAGCTTCCTGCACGAGATGGCCTTCGTGGGCTGGGGGCCCGTGGTCATCTACGGCTTCGCGCTGACCCAGGGGCTGACCTATCGGCGGACCCGTTCCCTGTTCTACATTGTGGTGCTGCACCTGATGATCGATACGATCCTGTTCTACATGATCGTCAACCGCTGGTATCCCGGGTGGGGGTGGCATCCTTGAGTTCGTTGGCTGTCCTGTTGCTGCCGTTGTTCCTGCTGTCCGGAGGGGGCGGGGATCCTTGGCGGGTCCTGGCGCCCGGTCTGGAGATGGCGCGTTTCGACGTGCGGGAACGGGTGGCGGCGGACAACGGCGAGTTGACGGTCCTGCGGGTCGATCCGGCCCACTGGGAGTTGTCGGTGCTGTCGGCCGACGCGGTCGACGACGAGCGGCGGCGCGCCGTGCGCCACTGGTGCCGGGACTTCGACCTGGCGGCGGCCATCAACGCCGGCATGTACCAGGCCGACGGTCACACCCACGTGGGCTTCTGCCAGGTGGACGGCGTGGTGCGCAACAGTGCGGTCAACGACTACTTGTCGGCTTTTGTCTGCGACCCTCGTGATCCGGACTCGCCGCCCTTCGCCATCGCGGACCTGGACGTCGTGCCCCTGGATTCCCTACGCGTGCGCTACGGGACGGTCGTCCAGAACCTGCGGCTGATCAAGGGCGACCGGGACAACCGCTGGTCACCGACGCGCGATCGCTGGCGGGAGGCCGCCCTGGCGGAGGATGCGGCCGGCCGCGCCCTGCTCATCTACTGCGCCCGGCCCCTGAGCAAGCACGCGTTCAACGAACTGCTCCTCGAATTGCCCCTCGACGTGGTGGCGGCCCAACACCTGGAGGGGAACGAGCCGGCCGGCTTGTGGGTGCGCGCCCCCCGGGAGATCGGCATCGCCGCGGGTGGGTTCCTGCCCAACGTGCTCGCGGTCACACCACGGAAGGCCCCGGAGTCTCCATGAAGAACATCATGAAGAACATCGTGCTCATCGTCGTCGACACCCTGCGCCCGGACCATCTGGGCTGCTACGGCTACGACCGCCCGACCTCGCCCCACCTGGACGCCTTGGCGGAGCGGGGGGTCGTCCTGGACGCGTTGTGGTCCGCGTCGAACTTCACGGCGCCGGCCTTCACCTCCCTGTTCACGGGGCTGTACCCCCACGAGCACGGGGTGTTTGATTTTCATACGCGGGCGCGGAAGTCCTGGATCCACGACGCCTTGGGGGAAGCCGGCGTGCGCACGGGCGGAGTCGTGTCCTTCCGGTTCTTCGATCACCTTCTCGCCGACATATGGGGCGAACTGGAGGTGGTGACCGACGGCCGCAGTTTCGACTACGCCAAGGACCTGCCCATGGCGGTATCCGAGGGGGGCGTCGACTGGTTGAAACGCCATGGGTCCACGGGGCCGTTCTGTCTTTTTCTTCACTACGACGGGCCCCACATGCCCTATCGGCTCCCGGAATCCCACGCCACGACGTTCGATACGGTCAACGTGGAGGAGGTCGACTCCGACCTGGTGGCGGCCGTCTATCCCCAGGATCTCGAGCGGTTGCCGGAGGGTCTCTGGGGTGTGAATTCCTCCCTCTTCGAATTGCTGGGGAAGATGGAAGACGGACGACGGCCCGTGCCCCCCACGACCCGGACCTGGCTGACCGACAAGTACGACAACGCGGTTCGCTACAATGACGAGGCCATCGGAAGCTTCCTGCAGGGTTTGGCCGATCTGGGGCTGGCCGACGACACGATCGTGGTCGTGTCGTCCGATCACGGCGAGGCGTTTTTCGAGCACGGCAGCATCGGCCACGGCGGGCTGCACGTGTACGAGGAGATCATCCGCACCGTCGGCATCGTGGTGGACCCGGCCGGACCGGATGAGGCCGGCACCAGGTGTGGCGCGCCGCTCAGCCACGTCGACATCCTGCCGCAGATCCTGCGACGGGCGGGGGTGGGGAGTGGGGACGGAGAGCCTCTCCCCATGGAATCCTGGTCGACGGGAGAACCTGTCGTCTGTGAGAGCAAGGCGAAGATCGCCCTGCGGCAAGGTGACCTCAAGTTCGTTCGCCCTTTCCCCAACCCGGCCCTGCCCCGTCGGGATCGCTGGCGGATCTGGTTGAAGATGGCGCTGCGGCGCGAACTGGGGCAGGAACTCTTCGACCTGACCGCAGATCCCGGGGAGACGAGGAATCTAGCGGGTCGCCGCGATCTGAAGCGACCGCTGGCCGAGGCCCTCGACCGGCACCTGCGGATGATGAGGACCTCGGCGGATTTTTCGCGCACCGCGACGGGCCAGGATCGGCAGAGGATCGAGGAAGAAATGAAACGCCTCGGATACATGTAGCAACGGCACGAAAACAACAACGGCCGCCCGTCCCCGCAGGGTGGGCGGCCGTCGCGTGTCGTACGACGATCCTACTTCACCTTGTCCACCGCGGCCGCCGTCTTCTTCACGGCGTTCACGGAATTGCGGAAGGCCTTCTTCTCGTCGGCCGTCAGCTTGATCTTCACGATCTCCTCGACGCCGTTCTTGCCCAGGATCACGGGCACGCCCACGAACAGGCCCTTCACGCCGTAGTCGCCGTTGAGGTAGGCGGCCACGGGCGTGACCTTGCGCTTGTCGAAGGCGATGGACTCGACCATGTCCAGGGCGCTGACCGCCGGGGACACGAAGGCCGACCCGGAGCCCAGCAGCTTGACGACTTCGCCACCGGCGCCGCGGGTGCGCTTCTCGATCTTGGCCAGCGCGGACTTGCTCACGAACTGTTCCACCGGCAGCCCGTAGACCCGGC
>JAUUZX010000472.1 GCA_030592025.1 bacterium
AACCCGTCGTGAGCGGCGACGGCGGCGGAGTCGGCAAACAGGCCGACCGCCACCGCGGCCGAGCGCACCACGGAGTCGGCAGCCGCCAGGAACGGCTCCCGCGCACAACCCAGCGCGCCGTGCACCACGTCGGCAATCTCATCGGCGTCGAGGCCCTCGGGGATGGTGACGCGGATCAACACCGAACGACCGGACATGAGCACGTCCAGCAAATCCCGCGGCGAGTCGGTGCCGTCGAATTCGTAGAGACCCGTGCGCAGGGCACGGGAGCGGCCCGACAAGCGCGCCCCCGCCAGCAGGACGAGGCGCCGCTCCAGCAGACCACGCGCCACCAGGGTGTCCGCCGCCGCCCCCAGGGTCATGCCCGCGGCGATGCGAATCCGCACCGGACCTTCGGGCGCCGATCCCTTCGCCGGATCAGCCGTCCACTGGCGCCACCCCCAGCCGGCCACACCGCCGACCAGGAGCATGAGGACCAGCGGAATCAGGAGCCACCGTTTCACGGCGACCCCTCCGGATCGCCGGCGGCAGGGTCGGGACCGTCGGCGGCTGGGTTGTCGGGATCCGTGGGGTCATCCGGAACATCAGGGTCAGCGTCCGGGAGGCTGTCCAGATACGACTGGAGAATGATTTCGGCCGCCAGGGAGTCGCGTTCCCCCGGCTGGGCCCGGGTACGCGTCGCAAGCCAGCGGTCGGCCTCGGCGCTCGTGTAGCGTTCGTCCCACATGACGATCGTCGCCTCGAAATGGCGCCGTAGCACGTCGGCGAAACGCCGGGCCTGCCGGGCCATGTCGGCCTCCTCGCCGGCGGTGGTCAACGGCAGGCCGACGACGATGATCTCGACCTCCCGCTCGGCCACCAGGCGACCGAGAAGGCGCAGCACTGAACCGTCCTGCCCCTCGGTGTGGGTCGTCACGGCGAAAGCCAGACGGCGCTCGGTGTCGCCGGCGGCGATGCCGATGCGACGCAGGCCGTAGTCCAATCCGAGGCAGCCCGGCATGGGATCAGGACGCGTCCGCGTCGGCGGCAGCGAGTTTTTTGGTGAGCACCACCATAAAGCGCCCGTCGGCATGGTGGGTAAAACTGAGGTCGTCGGTGAACTCGCGCATGATGAGGATGCCGCGCCCCCGCGGCCGCATGAGTTCGTCCGAGGGCTCCCAATTGGCGTGGTCGAAGCCGGGCCCCGTGTCCAGGACCGTGACGGTCAGCTTGTCGGGCTCCACGTCGATGAGGACCTCGATTCCGCCCTCGTCACTGAGATGATTGCCATGCTCCATCGCGTTGGTGCAGGCTTCGATAACGGCCGTGCCCAACTCCTCGAGGCAGCGGTTCCCACAGCCGAGGTCGCCACCGATCTCCATGAGCACGACGTCAGGGACACCCAGGTATTCCATCTGGTTCGGAAGTCTGAGGACGAGCCGCGATATCAAGGGGCACCGCTCCTGCCGCTGTTCAAGCAAAGCTCCGGACAGCCTCGTCTTCGTCCTGATAGGACTCGAAGACGGTGTAGGGCTTCGAGACGATGAAGATGTTCTCGATACGGTCGGAGACTTTCAGCAGTTTCAACTCGCCGCCACTCTTTTTGAGGGTCGTGTAGCCGGAGATGAGAATTCCCAGGCCCGTGCTGTTGACCCACTTCACCTTTTCCATGCTCACGACGACGTTCTTGCAGCCCTCGTGGATCAGGGTCTTGAGCACCTCGTCGAAGGCCTCGGCGTCGGGGCCGCCCATGAGACGCCCGCTCATCTCCAGGACAGCCACACCGTCCCGTTTGCGTTCCTTGATCTTCAACGGCGTACCTGCTCTTTATCGTTGGGCGGGGTCCCGAAGTGCTTCCGACGGCCGACACCGCCGCGAACAATCGCCACAGGATAGGACACAACGGGCGCACTGTCCAGAGCCGGCCCCGTCCGCGAACGTTACGATTCCGCGCGCAAAACCGCCAGAGCGGAAGCCATGTCCTGGGGCGGGGGCGATGTGAACTCCATCGGTCGCCCATCCACCGGGTGGAGGAAACGCAACTCGGCCGCGTGGAGCATCTGGCGCCGCGCCGCCTTGACCACGGCGTCGGCGCGGCGGCGGTCGAGGTTGTGGACGCCGCGGACCCGACGGTCGTCGCCGTAGACGGGGTCCCCCACCACCGGGTGCCCGTAGTGGGCGAAGTGAACCCGAATCTGGTGCGTCCGGCCCGTTTCCAACGCGACCCGGCAGTACTGGACGAAATCGTAGTCCTCGAGGACCTCGTAGTGGGTGACGGCCTCGCGCCCGCCCCTGCCCACCACGGCCATGCGCTGGCGTCGACGAGGGTGACGACCGATGTCACCGTGCAGTTCACCCTTGTCCGGATCCCACCGCCCCCAGCTCAGGGCCAGGTAGGTGCGGCCCATGGTCCGTTGCTGGAGCTGTGCCTGGAGTTTCCGCAGGGCCTGGTCGTTCAGGGCCGCCACCAGGAGCCCCGACGTGTCCCGGTCCAGGCGATGGACGATGCCCGGCCGCAGGGGATCGTCCCCCACCCCGGCCACCCCGTAGCGGTGGAGCAGGCCGTTGGCGAGGGTCCCGTCCCTGTGCCCCGGTCCCGGATGGACCACCATGCCCACGGGCTTGTTGACGACAACGATGTCCCTGTCCTCATGCACGATGTCCAGGGGAAT
>JAUUZX010000091.1 GCA_030592025.1 bacterium
CCACCGCCGCCCGTCGTCTCCCGGACGATCGTCTCCACCCCCGCACCCTCACCCCGCCCCATCAACCGCCTCCTGCCCGTCCCCCGCGGCCGGGCGCCGCCGCCGTTCGTGTCCGTCTGACTCGCGTCGCGACAAGAACCCGACCGGCCACCCTGGAGGCTGACATGAAATTCTCGCGTACCTTGATACCGGTGATCCTCATCGCCACCGTCCTCGTCGTGCCCGCCGCGGGCCAATCCTCCACCTCGACCGGCGTGTCCCGCGAATTCAACCCCGCCATCAGCGTGAACGCGCTGCTCCTGGGCCGGGTCGCCGACACGTCCACCGAACCGGCCCTCAACGGCACCGACCTGCAGGAGGCGGAGGTCCAGTTCACGTCCATCGTCGACCCCTACTGGAAGGCGAACCTCATCTTCGCCGTGCACCCCTCCCACGACCACGACGAGGAGGACGCCCACGCCGCCCACGGTGGCTACTCCGGCGATGTGGAGGTGGCCACCATCGACAGCCAAACCCTCGGCGGCGGCTTCGGGTTGCTGATCGGCAAGGACTTCCTGCCCTTCGGCAAGCACGCCCCCCTGCACACCCATCAGTTCCCCTTCGTGAACGCGCCCGCCGCCGTGACGGCATTCCTCGGCGATCACGGCCTGACCGAGACGGGGGTGCGCCTCTCCCACGATCTGCCCCTGCCCTGGTACAGCGACCTGACCGGCTACGGCGTCGACGGCAAGGCGTCCATCTTCGACGGCGAGTCCCGGGACCTGGCCTGGGGCGCCCGCTGGTCCAACCTCCTGGACCTCTCCATGGCCTCCACCCTGGAGATCAGCGGTTCCTGGCTCCACGGCCCCCTGGCCCCCAACTACCTGCTGCTGCACCACGACGAGACCGTCGCCGGGAACCTGGACGTCTGGGGCGCGGACGTCACCTACAAGTGGGTGTCCCCGTCGTCGAGCCACGGCCCGGCCCTCAACGTCACGGGAGAGATCCTCCTGCCGCGCCCCGACGAGGGCGCCGACGACCCCTGGGGCTGGTACGCCATCGCCCAGTACCGGTTCAAGCGCGTCTGGTGGCTCGGCCTGGGCACCGGCGCCCTGGACCGCAGCCTGCCCCACGACGAGGCCGAGGTGGGCCACGACCACGGCCTGTTCATGTGGATGGAGGCCCGCGAGTACAAGGCGAACCTCACCTGGGTCCCCAGCGAGTTCTCGGCCATCCGCCTCGAGGTCGCCCACTACGCCGACCAGCTCGGCGACGCCGACGAGACCCTCGTCTCGCTCCAGTTCAACTTCACCATCGGGTCCCACCCGGCCCACATGTACTAGGAGGTCAGGCATGAAACGCATCATCCTGCTGTCGCTGCTGCCGCTCCTGCTGACAGTATCCCCGGCCACCGCCGACGACCGGCTCGAGGTCGTCTGCACCCTGACGGATCTGGGCTGGCTCGCCGAGCAGGTGGGTGGCGACGACGCCCATGTGGTCGTGCTCTGCCCCGGCGAGTACGACCCCCACTTCCTGCCGGCGCGCCCCTCGTTGGCCCGCCGCCTGGGCAAGGCGGACCTGCTCTGCTTCAACGGCCTCGAGCTCGAGATCGGGTGGCTGCCCGTGCTCATGGACAAGGCCCGCAACCCCCGGGTGCGGGACGGGCAGGCAGGCAGCCTGGACTGCTCCGCCGCTCTCGAATCCATCCTCGAGGTGCCGGTGGGCCAGGTGAGCCGCAGCCAGGGCGACGTCCATCCCCAGGGCAACCCCCACTACCTGCTGGACCCGCGCAACGGCGTGCTGGTGGCCCGGCTCATGGCTGACCGCATGGGCCGCCTGCGCCCCGAGGCCGCCGTGAGCTTCCGGCAGCGGGCGGACGCGCTGGCCGACGGGATGGCGCTGCGCATCGTCGCCTGGGAAGCCATGGCCGCGCCGATCCGCCTCCACCCCCTGGTGCACCACACCAAGCAGTGGGAGTACATGGCCGCCTGGCTCGGTCTCGACCTGCTGGGCGCCGTGGAGCACAGACCGGGCATCGCTGCATCACCGCGCCACGTGGACGAACTCATCGGCCAGGCCCGCCGGGCAGGGGTGCGGGAACTGATCGCGGCGACCTGGAACCACCTCGATGTGGCGGTCAAGGCCGCCGACCGCATGGACGTGGCCCTGGTCGTGCTGCCGGCGGCGGTGGGTTCGCTGCCCGGGGCCGATTCCTACCCGGACATGTTCGACCTCATCATGGCCCGGCTCCTGGCCGGCGCCGAGAAATGAGGGCGCCATGAACAGCTTTGTCGGCATGATGGCGGCTCCGGTAGTGGTGGCCCTGGTGCTGGTGCTCATGCACGGGTACATGGGGGGCCACGTGGTGCGGCGCGGCGTCATCTTCGTGGACATCGCCCTGGCCCAGGTGGCGGCCTTCGGCGTGGCGGTGGCCCTGTTCACCGGGGCCGAGCACGGCACGGCCGTGGCCTGGTTCGCGGGGCTCGGAGCGACCTTCATCGGGGCCCTAATCATCTCCACGACCCGGGGCGGCGACCCCCGCGTCCCCCAGGAGGCCTACATCGGCATCATCTACGCCGTCTTTTCGGCGGCCATGATCCTGGTGCTCACCCAGGTGCCCCACGGCAGCGACGAGATCCGCCACCTGCTGGTGGGCTCGATCCTCTGGGTGACCTGGGCGGAGGTGGCCAAGACCGCCATCCTCTATGCCCTCCTGGGCGGGGTGCTGTGGTGGGCCCACGGCCGGCTCAAGGCCATCAGCGTGGACCCCGAGGCGGCCGCGGCGAGGGGCCTGAACCTGAAGCGCTGGGACTTCCTGTTCTATGTCGTGCTCGGCACGGTGGTCACCAGCAGCGTGCAGATCGCCGGCGTCCTGCTCGTGTTCACCCTGCTGGTGGTGCCGACGGTCATGGCCTACCGGTTCGGGTGCCGCGGCGAGGCGCAGCACCTTCTATTCGTGATGGTGGTCGGAGTGCTGGCGGTGGCCCTGGGCGCCGCGGCCAGCTACTGGCTCGACCTGCCCACGGGCGCGGCCATCGTCTGCGTGTTCGGGCTGTTGCTGGGCGGCCAGGTGACCATCCAGAGCCTCGTCCGACGCTGACGTGGCGGAAACCCTGACCTTCGGATTACCGTAGGTGCGACGATCCGTTCGACGATACCGCTTCATGATGCCGGAAAAATTCCGAAGAAAAAGGGGACCCCATGGGACGCTTCGCTCTCTCGGCCACACTCCTGGCCGCCGCCCTCCTTCTGGCCGGCTGCACCGCCGGCACCGACGACGAAACCGTGGCCGACGCCCGCACCGCCCCGTCCCGGTCCTACACCATGGAGCAGTTCATGAAGACCGTCTCCATCGGCGGCGGATCCTTCAACCACGACGAGATGAAGCTCCTCGTTTCCAGCAACGAATCCGGCGTATTCCAGGTCTACGAACTCGACCTCGCGACCCATGAGCGCACCCCGATCACCGAGGGCGAGGAGACGACCTTCGCCGCGGCCTACATGCCCGACGACGACCGCATCCTCTTCTCCCGGGCCCAGGACGGCTCGGAGAACGACCACCTCTTCCTGCGCGGCCTCGACGGCACCGTGCGCGACCTCACCGAAGGCGCCGAGACCAAGGAGCAATTCGCGGGCTTCAACCCCGACCTCAAGACCTTCTTCACCCAGAACAACCAGCGCGACCCCCGCTTCTTCGACCTCTTCCAATGGGACGTCGCCACCCTCGAGAAGACGCTGATCTACGAGAACACCGAGGGTTACGACCCCTTCGACGTGACCCCCGACGGCCGCTGGCTCGTCCTGACCAGGACCAACACCACCAACGATTCGGACCTCCTCGTGGTCGACCTCGAGGGCGGCGGCGCCCCCGTCGTCATCAGCGAGCACACGGGCGATGCCAGCTTCGCGCCCCACACCATGAACCCGGACAGTCGCCACCTCTACTACTCGACCAACCTGGACGGCGAGTTCCGCGCCCTCAAACGCTATGTCTTCGCGATGGGCGCCCACGAGGACGTCTTCGCCACCGACTGGAACGTGGCCTTCGCCTACTTCAGCCGCACGGGTCGCTACCAGGTGATCGGGACCAACGAGGACGGCTACACCCAGGTCCGGATCACCCGGGACGGCGAGCCTTTCCAGCTGGACGGCCTGCCCGCGGGCACCATCAGCGGCGTGGCCTTTTCCCACTCCGAGAAGCTCATGAAGGTGAACGTGTCGAGCGACACCATGCCCCGGAACCTGTTCCTGTACGACCTGGAGAGGGGCGAAGTGACCCAACTCACCGATACCCTCAACCCGGAGATCGCGCGGGACGACCTGGTGACCAGCGAGGTCGTGCGCTTCGAGGCCCGCGACGGCATGGTCATCCCCGGCCCCCTGTACAAGCCCATCGGCGCCGGACCCGACCACAAGGTGCCGGTCATGCTGTGGATCCACGGCGGCCCCGGCGGGCAGAGCCGGGCCGGCTACAGCGCCGAGCGGCAGTTCCTGCTCAACAACGGCTACGCCATCTTCGCCGTGAACAACCGGGGGAGTTCGGGCTACGGCAAGAGCTTCCTGGCGGCCGACGACCGGCGCCACGGCCGCGAGCCCCTGTGGGACTGCGTCGACGCCAAGGAGTACCTCAAGACCCTCGACTGGGTGGACCCCGACCGCATCGGCATCATGGGCGGCAGCTACGGCGGTTACATGGTGCTGGCGGCCCTGGCTTTCGAGCCCGAGGAATTCGAATGCGGCATCGACATCTTCGGCGTGGGCAACTGGCTGCGCACCCTGGAGAACATCCCCCCCTACTGGGAGAGCTTCCGCCTGGCGCTCTACGCCGAGATCGGCCACCCGGTGGAGGACGCCGCCTTCCTGCGCGCCACGTCCCCGGTGTTCCACGGCGACAGGATCACGCGGCCCCTGATGATCCTCCAGGGGGCCAACGACCCGCGGGTGCTGAAACAGGAGAGCGACGACATGGTGGCGGCGATCCAGGCCAACGGCGGCGACGTCTCCTACATCGTCTTCGAGGACGAGGGCCACGGCTTCCGCACGTCGGTCAACCGGGTCAAGGGCTACACGGCCGTGCGGGATTTCCTCGACGTGCACCTCGGCGGCGGGACGGCGGCGGCGGACACACCCTGACCCCGGTCACCGAGGTGGTGGCTCCGCCCGGTTGGGGCTACCCTGTGGCGCATGAATACGAAAATCAATATCGCGAGGTCCCGTGCCGTGGTCGGCTTGGTGCTCGTGCTCGTGGTCGCCGGTTGCGGCGAGACCTACGAGCAGGACGCCCCGGCCCAGCACGCGGCTGACGCTCCTTCGCCTGCCCCCGCACCCCCGACCACGTCTTCCGCCACCCCGGCCGGGACCACGGTCCTGGCCGGGGTGGGCTTCACGCCCCCCTCCTCCTGGGGCGACGTGGGCGCCGACGGCATGCGCCAGGCCCAGTACCGCCTCGCCCCGGTGGACGGCGACAGCGCCGAAGCCGAGGTGAACGTCTTCTACTTCGGGCCGTCCTCCGGCGGTGGCGTCGAGGCCAACCTCCAGCGGTGGGTCGGCCAGATGATCCTGCCCGAGGGGACCGACCCGGCCACGGCCATCGCCCGCGACACCTTCACCGCCGACGGCATGCCCGGCCACGTGGTCACCCTGGACGGGAGCTACAAGTCCGGCGGCGGACGCCCCATGGCCGGCGACGTCAAGATCCTGCCCGGTTACCGCCTGGTGGGCGTCGTCGTGGAGGGCCCCCAGGGCAGCCTTTTCTTCAAGTTGACCGGCCCGGTCGCCACCGCCAAGGCCATGGAGGGCGACCTCCTGGCCATGGTGAAAGCAGCTACCCGGTAGTCCGGAACCGACGCCTGCGCACCCTCGTGGACGAGCGCCAAGCCGCCGGGCGCCAGGTCGTGATGTGGGATGGTCGGGACGGGACCGGGCGGTCCGCCCCTTCGGGCATGTACCTGTACCGGCTCCAGGCCGACGAAAAGATCGTGGCCCGCGCCATGCAACTCGTGCGCTAGGTTCCGCGGCGCAGACGATCCAAACGGTCCAGGCTCGCCTCGATGCGGGCAGGGGACAGGCGACCGTCCATGACGGCGCTCCCGAGTGCGCCGGCGAGTTCGTCGGCGGGGTGGTCCCGGCCCCCCGTCAGGTTGAAGGCGTCGACCACGAGGTCGGCCCCGGCGACCACCGCGGCCACCGCGGCCTCCCCCGGGGAGTAGCGGTCCGCGATGGCCCCCATGTCGATGGCGTCGGTGACCACCACCCCCGTGAAGCCCAGCTCGCCCCGGAGCAGATCGTCGATCACCGCCGACGAGAGCGACGCGGGGCGGTCCGGGTCGAGCCCGCGGTGCAGGACGTGCGCGGCCATCACCGCCACCCCCGGCCGGTGGATCAGGGCGTGGTAGGGTGCGAGCTCG
>JAUUZX010000443.1 GCA_030592025.1 bacterium
GAAGAACTTCATCACCAACGGGGCCAACGCGGACATCCTGATCGTCTTCGCCCAGACCGATCCCGAGCTCAAGCACAAGGGCATCGCCGCCTTCATCGTCGAGAAGACGGTCGACGGGTTCTCGGTCATCCGCAAGGAGGAGAAGATGGGCATCCGGGCCAGCGACACGGCCCAGCTCGCCTTCGACAACGTGCGGGTGCCGGCGGACCAGCTCCTGGGCAAGGTGGGCGAGGGCTTCAAGATCGCCATGAGCACCCTGGACGGCGGGCGCATCGGTATCGCCGCCCAGGCCCTGGGCATCTCGGCGGCGGCCTACGAGGCGGCCCGCAAGTACGCCCTGCAGCGGGAGCAGTTCGGTCGGCCCATCGCCAAGTTCCAGGCGATCCAGTGGAAGATCGCCGACATGGCCCTCCGTCTGGAGGCGGCGCGCCTGCTCACCTACAAGGCGGCCTGGGCCAAGGACCAGGGCGGACGCTACAGCGAGGAGTCGGCCATGGCCAAGCTCTTCGCCAGCGAGGCCAGCCACATGATCACCAACGAGGCCGTGCAGATCTTCGGCGGCAACGGATACTCGAAGGAATATCCGGTGGAGAGACATTTTCGCGACGCCAAGATCACCGAGATCTACGAGGGCACGAGCGAAGCCCAGCGGATGGTCATCAGCTCCATGGAGTTTAAGAAATAACAACCTGGGAGATAGGATGGCACGCCTCGACCACCGGGTCGGGGCGCGCCGTCATTTCCGGACCCTGTGGCGGTCGGCCGATGGTGGGTTTTTTTTGCTGTTGCGTGCCTTTTGTAAAGGGAGAGTGATTAGTTAACTTATATATTATAAATACTTTAAGAGTTAACGGGCCGGAGTGCTTGAACATGATGAGCATTTTCTTTGATAAATCATTTGGAATGGGTGCCTCAATTCGGTTATCATCAATCTTCGCATCGCGATGCGGAGTCGCGGGGGATGATCCCCTGCGGTGGTTACCTGAACCCTCAAAAGGGAGCTCCTTCATGAAAACCTTGCTCACGGTTGTTGCTCTGCTGCTTCTGGCCTCCGGCGCCTTCGCCCAGGAGACCCACTGCTACGGTTGGGAAAATGGTGGCGACATTCTGGGTTGCTGGAACTGTGACAACACCACGTATGTGGTCGACGGCACCCATGTCACCGAAGGCATGTCGGCCCTGGCCGCCACGGACCTCGGCGACAGCACGCCTCAGTTGTTCGTTGCCTGGATCATCGGCCTGGCCGAGGGCGACGAGGTCGTCGTCACCGCTGATGCCTGGGACGACAGCCCCGGCGTGAACCCCTCGATCCGTCTCTGGGGCCACTGGACCGACGATGTCGACGTCAACAACTACGTCAGCTCGCCGGGCATCGGCTCCGACTACAGCGGCGACACCGAGTGGACCGAACTCACCGCGACGTGGGTCGTCCCCGCCGGTATCGTCGGTCTGTGCATCGAGGCCCGTCCCTACGACAGCGATCCGTTCCCCGCGGTCTTCCCCGACAACTACAACTGGATGGACAACCTGTGCGTGACCGCGCCTTCCGGCGTCACGATCCACTTCCCCGGCGGCGTCGTGCCCAGCGACGAAGACGCTTCTTGGGGCGAGGTCAAGGCCCTGTTCCAGTAGGAACAACGCCAAGACTCACGAGCGGCCCTGCCCCTTTCGGGGCGGGGCCGTTTCTTTGCTCCGCTCTCGGCCCCGAAGGCGGGCTTGGGCCGGCGGCCTTCATCGCTTAGAATGGGTTCGTGCCCAGCGACGTCCGCGGCCCCGCCGCCAACCCCGGAGACACCATGAATTTCGACCTCAACGAGAACCAGACCATGTTCCGCGACATGGTGCGCGACTTCGCCCGCAAGGAGATCGCCCCCTTGGCCCACGCCATGGATGTGGACGGCGGCATGCCCGACGATCTCATGGCCAAGATGCGGGACAGCGGCTTCTTCGGCCTGACCTTCCCCGAGGCCTACGGGGGCCTCGGCGTGGACACGGTGACTTACGCTCTGGTCATCGAGGAGCTCTCCCGGGTGAGCGCCGGCTTGAGCGTCATGCTCACCGTCCACAACAGCGTCGGCTCGTACCCCCTGGCCATGTTCGGCAGCGAGGAAGCGAAGCAGTCCTTCCTGCCCCGCATGGCCGCCGGCGAGATCGCAGCCTTCTGCGTCACCGAGCCCGGCGCCGGCAGCGACGCCGCGGCCCTGGCCGCCGCGGCCCGCAGGGACGGGGACGACTACGTCCTCAACGGTGGCAAGATCTTCGTGACCAACGGCGACCGGGCAGCCTTCTATGTCGTCCTGGCCCGCACCCCTGGCACGACCGGCCACAAGGACGTGCACGCCTTCATCGTCGAGCGTGGCGCACCGGGCCTGACCATCGGCAAGAAGGAAGACAAGATGGGCCTGCGCGCGAGCGACACGGTGGCCATCGACCTGACCGACGTGCGTGTGCCCGCGGGCAACCTCCTGGGCGCCGAGGGGGACGGTTTCCGCATCGCCATGGCGGCCCTCGACGGTGGGCGCATCGGCATCGCCTTCCAGGCCCTGGGCATTGGTTTCGCCTGCCTGGAGGAGGCCGTCAAGTACGCCAACGTGCGGGAACAATTCGGCAAGCCCCTGGCCCGGCAACCCGTGATCCAGGCCATGATCGCCGACATGGGGACCGAGCTCGAGGCGGCCCGTCTTCTGGGCCTGAGGGCGGCCTGGCTCAAGGACGAAGGACGTCCCTACACCAAGGAGGCCGCCATGGCCAAGGTCATGGCCACCGAGGCCGCCGGCCGGGCGGCCGACAGCGCCGTGCAGATCCACGGGGGCTACGGCTACTGCAAGGAGTATCCCGTGGAGCGCTACTA
>JAUUZX010000016.1 GCA_030592025.1 bacterium
AGCGGGCGAATTCGGGGATGTGGCAGGTCTGGCAGGCGATGGACTTGCCGTGCCAGTTGAGGATCCGCTTCTCGTGGACGTCCTCGTCGTGGCAGCTCGTGCACTCGAGGTGGTTGTAGCCACCGGGCGAGACGAACATGGCGTTGCCCGAGATGTCGTGGTTCTCGGTGACGTGGCACTCCTGGCAGGTGAAGTCCTGGCCGTCGGCGCTCATGTGGACGTCGATCTCCAGCGTCGGCTTGATCAGCGCCTTCTCCATGTCACCGTGTTTCACGTTGTTGCCGCCGCCGCCGGAGAAGTGGCAGGCGCCGCAGTTGGCGCGGTTCGGCATGCCGACGGCCCGGGCGATGCCGGCCAGGTCGACGGGCTCCCAGATCTTGCCGGCCCATTCCTTGGGCTCGTACACCGGATGGCCGGCGCCGGTGGGGAACTTGCGGTACTTGCCGGTCTGATCGTGGCAGATCAGGCAGTCGACGTTCTCGGGGTTGGTGAAGTCGAAGGACCCGTCCTTCCAGCCGTAGCCGGCGTGGCAGCTCGTGCACCGGGGCCAGTTGCTGTCGACGGCGATGCAGAAGTTGTTCACCGTGTTCTTCTTGCCCAGGGGCACCTCGCCCTTGCCGATCACTTTCTGCATGGGCTGCCAGGTCCAGTGGGAGGTCTTCATGAAGTCGTGGGCGACGTCCTCGTGGCACTCGAGGCAGGCGGCCGTGACGCTGGGGCCGTCGGTGAAGGGGCCCTCCATGTCCTGGTGGTCCTCGATGACGACCATGGCCACGGCGGGTGCGCTCACCAGCAGGACGGCAACCAGGCCGAACAGGGAGCATCGAACGGGATTTCGCATGAATTCAAGCCTCCGGTCGGGGGCGGGGACAGGCCCCGCAATGCACTTTTATCGGACGCTCCATCCTATGACATGCGTCCTTCCACTGCGGTGAATTTCACCGAGTGTCGCCAGGTAATCAAGAAGTTTAGTGACAACTTGATGACATAAAACAGAGCAAAATACTGGGATATAGCCCTAAAAGGTGGTCAACAAGGCCCCCGAAACGCCGATGATCGGGGGCAGGAGGACAATCATGCCCAATGATTTCTGCGATCATCTCGGTGACTACGAGGCCCAGTTCGTCAAGGCCAAGGCGGCCTATGGCCAGATGCTGGAGTGCCTGGAGGGCGTCATGCGGGACGGTCGCCGGGATGAGAACGTCGAACTCCTGGAAGACGCCGTGGAGGAATGGGAGCGGGAGGTCGGCTACCTGCGGGATCTGTTCCTGATCTACGTGCGCCGGGGGACCATCGGGTTGCCCGTGTCCCGGGACGACGACGACGAAGGGGCGACCGATCCGCGCGATCCCGTGTGCACCGTATGCGGAGAGGTCGTGCCCAAGCTGCGCTGGACCGAGTGGGAGGTCGCCGGCCAGGGCGCCGCCTTCCGTGGCCGGCCTTTCCTCACCCCGGCCGACCCCGTGCCGTCGGTCTGAATCAATCCTCGTTCTTGCTGCGGGAATCCCCTCCACCGGAGAGGAGCGTCCATCCGATGAACGCGCCGAAGGCGGTCATCAGGACGGGGTTCGACGTGATGCTTCAGCCACCGCTGTGGCAGGCGACCCAGCGGTTGACCAGGAAGCCGCCGCCGCCGCCCACGACGGGTCCGATGAGCTGGCGGATGATGCGGTTGCGATCCATGCAGTACCTCCGGCCATGGTGACGGGCAATGGTGACGGCCATTAATCTAGACAGCGCCCCTCCTTCGCGCCAGACTCCCGGCATCCGAGGAGAGGACGTCCATGAACCCAGTGATCCCGAAGCCCGTGATCCCCGCCGCCCTCATCGCGTTCATGCTTCTGGCCGCCGGTTGCGGCGGAGAGGTCGACAACGAACGCGACCTGCCGGCGCAGCTGCGTATCCACAACGGCATCGCCGCTTCCTCAACGGATGAGGCCCCGCCCACCGAACTCGATCTGCCGGGGCGCGTGGGTTGGTGGGCCCGGCGCTACGCCGCCGCCGACACCGCCGTCTACCGGTTCGGCCCGGCCGAGGGCGGCTATGTCGCCGAAGGACGCCTCGTTCTGGACGGCCGGCAGGACTGCATCAGCCTCCTCTACCGCACGACCGAACGGGCCCGGGCCCGGGACGCCGACGACGCCCTGCGTTGGGCCCTGCGCACGCGCTTCGCCGGCGCCGACTGGGACAGCGTGGTGGGCCCCGACGGCCGGGTCGACTACGACCACCCGGCCCATCTGGATTTCAGCGTCGACATGATCCGCAGCGGCCACTGGGGCCGGGACGTCACGCCCCAACTCACCGGGGCCGCGCCCGATCCCGTGGGCAGCTCCCGCTACCCCGCGGGCAGCGTGACCTGGGTGCCGGAGGCCGACCTCGAGCCCGGGGATCTGCGGGAGGGCGACATGGTCTGGCTCGTGCTGGACCCCGAGAATGAGCGCGCCGCAGCACTGCGGGTGGAGTACGGGCTGATCGTCGGCCACGTGGGTGTCGTGGTGATGGAGCAGGACGGGCCGCATCTGGTCCACGCCGCCAGCAGCGACCTGCCGGGGGTGTACGAGGGCGGGCGCATCGTCGACGTGCCCCTGGCCCTCTACCTGGCGCGGGTGGAGCGGTACGGCGGCGTGATCGTCACCCGGTTTTGACGCGGGGGCGTTCCTCTATCGCGAGGCCGGCTCCACGGTGACCGTGATGGCTGTCGTGGCGGTGTCATCCTGGACGGTGACGACCCGGGCCCGGAGCGTGAAGCTCGTGGAGGCCGTGACCTCGGGCACATTCCAGGTGTGGGTCCAGTACTCCACCGGCAGCGATGTGCTGACGAACCCTTCCCCCACGTCCACCTGGATGAACCGCATGAGCACCCCGTCGGCGGAGATGGCGCGGCCGGTGATCTCGTAGCTCGCGCCGCCGTCGATGACATCGTCCTGCCGGGGGGTGATGAAGGCGATGCTCGGGGACACGACCACGTACTCCAGTTCACCGGTGGCGATGGGCGAGTCGGCCCAGTCGTTGCGGTACTGGCCGTAGATGGTGCGCACGCCGGGGATGGCCTGGAACTCGAAGTTGTGGGGCGTCTCGTAGGGGATCCACGCGATGCCGGTGAAGTCGGGCTCGTCGTGGAAGCGCATGGCGGTGGCGGTGGCCGTGCTCAGGATGTCCACATGGTTGATGGCGGTCACGCCGTTGTCCGGCAGATCGAGGGTGAACTCGACGTCCGTGAGCAGGTCGCCCCGCACCGTGATACCGGCCGTGTGGTTGTAGCCGAAGTCCCCCTGGAATTCGGCCCACACGGGCTGGTCGGTGGCCACGGGCAGGAGCGTGAAGTCCTCGAACAGGTCGGCGCCGGTCACCCAGGCGGCTGCGGGCAGATCCTCTTCCGTGCCGGCGAAGCGCATCATCTCGACGCCCTCGTTCTCCACTGCGAGATCGATGATCTGCGACGGGGCCAGGGTCACGAACCCGGCGCCGGGCCGGCCGCCCACCACGTCGAAGGTGGGGGCGAAGGCGACGGCGAAGGTGGAGGAGTTGGGCAGGGAGATATAAGTCTCGCCGGTGAACGACTCGACGTGGACGTGGACGGTGTCGCCGTCGGCGCGGGGGCCGAAGTCCCACGTGATCAGGGCCGTGTCGCCGGGCGCCGCCGCCGCGAAGACCAGGGCGTCGGTGAAGTTCTCGTTGTCGGCGATGCGCAGGTTCTCACCTTCGCCGACCACGATCCGCAAGTCGAGGAAGCGGCTGGCCAGGCCGGCGTCGGGCTTGGTGAAGAGCACCGTCGGGGGCGTGGTGGCGATGGCGGGCTGGGCGTAGCCCGTGATGGTGAACCCGTCGTCCTCGGTCACTTCCGAGGACAGGCCCTGCACCATGTAGTAGTGGGTGCGGTTGGGTTCGGGCGCGAGGTGGAAGAAGGTCATGGACGTGTCGGTGTCGGCGTCCGGGAACAGGTCGTCGGCGAGGGTGGTCCACTCGATGTCCTGGTCCGTGCGGTGGTCGAGGATGTAGACGACGAGGCCCATGCCCGGGTGGTGGTCCCACTTCACGATGTTGGCACCGGTGCCGGCGGAGGCCCGCACCTGGAGGCCGTCGCCGCCCAGGGGACCGAGGGGGTCGAAAGGGTTGTCGTAGGCCGGAGTCTCCGGCGTGCTCTCGCAGCCGGTGAGGTGGGCCAGGCCCAAGGGCAGCGTGGCGGCCAGGGCGAGGGCGATGACGAGGGTCCGCATCCGGGGCATGGTCTTCTCCTACCCGGTCAGAAGGTCAACTTCACGCCGGCATGGACGCTCGTCAGCAATGACGGCTCGGGCGTGAGGGTGGGCGCCATGGCGCCGGCGACGGGGGGCACGGGTCCGGGACCCGCCGCCACCTTGGGGAACGTGAACAACGCGTCGGCCACGCTCACCACGATGGCGGCGGCCGCCACCATGAGCCCCATGTCCCGCAGGCTCTCCGCGTCCTCCATCTGGGCGTAGGCCTCGTCGGCTTCGGCGCGCAGAACGGTGATGCGGTCGGCGTTGATGGACTGCTGGTACTCGCGCACCAGGACGAGGTGGTCCTTGCGGTAGTTGCTGCGCTGCAGCTCGCCCACCGCGGCGGTGAGCAACCCGCCGGTTTCGGCGGCGGCGTAGAGCCAACCGCGCGTGCGATGCCCCACGTGGAATTGGCCGAGGCCCGCGAAGAGGACGCTGCTGCGCCAGGCCGTGCTGCGGCTCAGGCGGTCCAGGCGGATCTTCAGCACGAGGTGATCACTGTCCGTGCCCAGGGTGACGGTCCTGCTGAAGGGCCGGTAACCCTGCAACTCGCTGGTGACGACGTAGCGACCGGGGGCGAGTTCGAGGGCGCCGTCCAGGGGCAGGAACCCCGTGGCCTGGTCGTTGATGACGACGGTGGCGCCGGGCGGTCCCGTTACCACGAGGGTGGCGGCGCTGGCGGCGCCCGCGGTCAGCAGGAAGAGGGTGGCCGTGAGCACGGCGAGGGTTCCCCGGTACCGGTCGATGCGAAGATGCAGGCCGATGCGGAGTTCGTAGGAGCTGGACATGATGGCCTTTCCAGGGTCCGGTGGACCGTTCAGGTCGCGTTCAGCGCGCCAGTATAGTCCATGGGACCGGTGCGCGCCCGGGAAAATCGCGGCGTCAATCCCGATGGTAGGGCTTGCCCCGCAGGATGCTCAGGCCCCGGTAGATCTGCTCGGCCAGGAGCACCCGCGCCATTTCGTGGGTCAGGGTGAGGCTCGACAGGCGCAAGGTGCGATCGGCCCGTTCACGGGCGGCGGGTCCGAGGCCGTCGGCCCCGCCCACGAGGAACGCCACGCTTCCGTGGGCGCCCAGAAGGCGGGAGAGGTCGCGGCTCGTCACGTCCTCGCCCCGCTCGTCCAGGGCGACCACGAGCTCGTTCCCCCGGGTTGAGCCGAGCTTGGCCGTCATCTCCCGGCCCTCCCGCTCGGGGTCGGCGTCCCGCAGCTCCACGACCTTCGCCGGGGCCAGGGGACGGATGCGTTGCAGGTAGTCCTCGAGGAGCGCGCCGAGGCGCTTGTCCTTCATTTTGCCGACGGCGATGATCCTGATCACGTCCACTCCCCGGTGTTTCCGACTGATTCCGCACCTTCGCATCTGATATTCCTTGACACCCCCACCACCCAAACGTGTAGTTTGCTCGGCAGTTGCCAAATTTTCGGCAACTCGAATTGTCCGGTTTAGCCCGTTTGGGGGCCGCGGACAAATGATCCCGGCCGGGCGCGGGGCACGCGCTCGACCGTTTGTGTATCGACGGCCAGGACATTGTTTCGGGCCCAACGGAAACCGGGATGATCCATGAATCTGACCCTGCCCCCCGGGACCGTCGACTTCGGCCTTTCCGGCCATTTCGCGACGGCTTTCGTGTTCGTGCTGGTCGGTCTCGCCTTTGCCGGGATCGCCCTGTTGGTGGCCAAGTGGCTGCGACCGAGTAACCCCTATCCGGCCAAGATGACCACCTATGAATGCGGCGAGATGCCCCGCGGTTCCAGCTGGGTCCGTTTCAACGTCCGCTTCTACCTGATCGCCCTCTTCTTCATCATCTTCGATGTGGAGACGGTTTTCCTGTTCCCCTGGGCGGTCGTCTTCAAGCAGCTCTACCCGGTGCCCGAGCTCGGCGCGCTGGTTTTCTGGGAAATGGTCATCTTCCTGGCGATCCTCACCCTGGGCCTGGCCTACATCTGGGTCAAGGGTGATCTCGACTGGGTGAAGAGCCTCACCGTGCGCCCCGAAGAGGCCGCCACATCCCCGTCCGACGACGATGAGGTGCCCGCATCATGAGTCCCGAAAGCACCACACCCCCTGAGGGTTACGACGTTTCTCGCGAGCACATGCTCGACTTCGATGTCGACGCGCAGCTGCTCGAGGTGGTCGAGACCGACGCCAAGAACTTCATCCTGACGACGGTTGACGAGGTGTTCAACTGGGCCCGGTTGTCGAGCATCTGGCCCGTGACCTTTGGCCTCGCGTGCTGCGCCATCGAGATGATGGCGGCCAGCGCCACCCGCTACGATATCGATCGCTTCGGGGCCGGCGCCTTCCGCGCCACGCCCCGGCAGGCCGATCTCATGATCGTCTCGGGCACCGTCACGGCCAAGATGGCCAAGCGCCTGAAACTCATCTACGACCAGATGCCCGAGCCCAAGTGGGTCATTGCCATGGGCAGTTGTGCCATCGGTGGCGGTCCCTACTTCAAGTACGGCTACCACGTCGTCAAGGGTGTCGACTTCCTCGTGCCGGTGGACGTGTACGTCCCCGGTTGTCCGCCGCGCCCGGAGGTCCTGCTCGAGGGTCTCATGCGCCTGCAGGACAAGATTCGCGGCCGCAAGGGCAAGTCCCGCGCGCCCAAGTGGGTCACCGACTACGCCAAGAAGATTCCCTACCGCAAGTAGGGGGAGGCCGACCGACCATGGAAGCGAAAGCCATCTTCGATCTGCTCGCCGCCCATCTGGGCGAGGGGGCCACCGAGTTCCGCGAGAACGACATCGAGCCATGGGCCTGCGTGTCGGTCGCTCGCATCGCCGATGCCTGCACGTTCCTGCGGGACGATCCGCAGACGTCGTTCAATCAGCTCATGTGCCTGTCGGCCATCGACTGGGACGGTCTCGACGAGAACGGCAAAGGCAAGTCGGTGGCCATCCTGGGCTACACCGATGACGGAACTCCGGAGGTCGGCGACCGCGTGGCCGAGGGCGAATTCGGCGTGGCCTACCACCTCTACAGCCACACCCTGCGCCACAAGTTCACCCTGCGGGTGCGCGTGAAGCGCGCGGTGGCCTCCGTGCCCACCATCAGCCATGTCTGGGCCACGGCGAACTGGCACGAGCGCGAGGCCTGGGATCTGATGGGCATCCGTTTCGAGGGCCACCCGGACCTGCGCCGCATGTTGCTGAGCCAGGACTGGGTCGGCCACCCGCTGCGCAAGGACTACCAGATGCCGGACCAGTGGGGCGAGGTGCCTCTGGGCGGCCAGCCCTACAGCGAGAACCCCTTTGCCCCGGCGGCGGGCACGCCCGCGGGCGACGACACCCCGGCGGAGGGTTGAGATGGCGACCAACGAGAAGAACCTGACGGGCTGGGCGGACCAGGACCACGCGTCCGCCATCAAGGGCGAGCTCCTCGAGCTCAACATGGGGCCCCAGCACCCGGCCACCCACGGTGTGCTGCGCCTGCTGCTGAAGACGGACGGCGAGATCGTCCACCAGGTGACCCCCGTGCTGGGCTACCTGCACCGCTGCGCCGAGAAGATCGCCGAGGGCGTGGACTACAAGCAGTGGGTCGTCTACACGGACCGCTTCGACTACCTGGCGCCGGTAACCAGCAACCACGCCTACGTGACGGCGGTGGAGAAGGTGGCCGGCCTCGAGGTTCCCGAACGGGCGGAGCACCTGCGCATCGTGACGGCCGAACTGTCGCGCATCGCCAGCCATCTCATCGCCCTGGCCACCTTCGGCCTGGACATGGGGGCCTGGACGCCGCTGCTGTACTGCTTCCGCGAGCGCGAGGAGATCCTCAACCTGCTGGAGCGCATCGCCGGCGGCCGCATGCTCTACAACTACATGATCCCCGGCGGCGTGCGTTACGACGTGCCCAAGGACAACTGGGCCAGCGACGTCCTCGAATTCATCACCATGGTGGAGAAGAAGAAGCTGCCCGACTACAACACCCTGCTGACCTACAACAAGATCTTCATCGGGCGCACGGCCAACGTGGGCGTCATCACCCCGGAGGTCGCGTTCACCTACGGCTGCACCGGCCCCGTGCTGCGCGGCTCGGGCGTGAAGCACGATTGCCGACGGGACGACCCCTACTCCCTGTACGACCGCTTCGACTTCGAGATCCCCGTCGGCATGGGCGAGATGGGGACCGTGGGCGACTGCTGGGACCGCTACATCGTGCGCGTCCGGGAGATCGAGCAGAGCTGCCGCATCATCCGCCAGGCTCTCGATACCCTGCCCGAGGGCCCCTGCCAGACCATCGAACTGAAGAAGCCGGTCCGCGTACCCGCCGGCGCCGCCTACACGCGTACCGAAGCCGCGAAGGGCGAGATGGGCCACTACATCATCTCGGACGGCGGCACCAAGCCGTTCCGCAACAAGGTGCGTTCGTGTTCCTTCTGCAACCTGCAGGTGATCGAGAAGGTCGGCGTCGGCCAGATGGTCTCCGACCTCGTTGCCATTGTGGGTTCGCTGGACATCGTCCTCGGGGAGATTGATCGCTGATGGAAGCCATGTACACGTTCTTCATGGACACTGCGGGCATGGGCGAGACAGCTGCGCACGGCACCGTTGCCGCCATCATGGCCACCTTGATGTTCATCGTCATGGCCATGTGCGCCATCATCCTCACCTGGATGGAGCGCAAGGTGGCCGGCTTCCTGCAGAGCCGCTACGGCCCCATGCGCACGGGTCGCTGGCACGGCTGGGCCCAGGCCGTCGCGGACATGCTGAAGATCCTCGGCAAGGAGGACATCATCCCCGCCGAGGCCGACAAGGTGACCTTCGTGTGGGCCCCCATCCTGGTGCTGCTGGGTTCGTTGCTGGCCTGGGCGGCCATCCCCTGGGCGCCGGGCTTCGTGGCCGCCGACTTCGACCTGGGTCTCTTCTACATCTTCGCCGTGACCGGCCTGGTGGTCGTCGGCATCCTCATGGCGGGCTGGGGCAGCAACAACAAGTGGGCGCTCTACGGCGCGGCCCGTGGCGCGGCCCAGATGGTCAGCTACGAGATCCCGCTGGTCCTGTCGGCGATCCCCATCGTCATGTACACCGGTTCGCTGAACCCCCAGGATATCGTGATCGCCCAGCAGGGCGGGATCTGGAACTGGAACATCAACCCGGTCCACAACCCGTTCCTGTTCGTGTCCTTCTTCCTGTACTTCGTCGCGTCGATCGCGGAGACCAACCGCGGTCCCTTCGACATGCCGGAGACCGAGTCGGAACTCGTGGCCGGGTACCATACCGAGTACACGGGCATGCGCTTCGCCTTCTTCTTCCTGGCCGAGTACGCGAACCTGTTCCTGGTGTCCGTGATCGCCGTGATGCTTTTCTTCGGCGGCTGGTGGGCGCCTTTCCCGGGCATGGAGTGGATCCCGCCCGCACTCAACTTCATCATCAAGGGCGTGCTGATGGTCTTCCTGAACATGTGGGTGCGGTGGACGCTGCCCCGCGTGCGCGTGGACCAGCTGATGCATCTGTGCTGGAAGGTGATGATCCCCGCGTCCCTCGTGTGCGTGATCGGGGCCGGTGTCTGGATGATGGCTAGCGGCACGGTGGGTTGATCCCCCGCGCCTGAGCATAAACAAGCGGAGAGACGAAGATGGTCCAGTACTTCACGGACATCTACCAGGCGGTGAGCTCGGCTGTGCAGGGCATGGGCATCACCATCAAGCACATCTACCGGAAGCCCGTGACGCTCCAGTTCCCGGACGAGCGCCAGGTCATGCCCGAGCGCTTCCGTGGCTTCGTGCACAACGACATGACCAAGTGCGACGCGTGCAACATCTGCGCGGAGCTCTGCCCCGTGGACTGCATCTACATCGAGACCGAGGACAAGGGCAAGGAGCGCATGATGACGCGCTACGCCATCGACTACAACAAGTGCATCTGGTGCTCCCTCTGCACGGAGAACTGCCACACGGGATCGATCACCATGAGCCACGACTACGACCACTCGGTG
>JAUUZX010000064.1 GCA_030592025.1 bacterium
AATTCGAGTCGAGCGAGTTCCGCGCCACCGGTGGGTTCCTGACCAAGATCTTCGATATCCAGAGCAAGCGCTTCACGACGGTGACCTGCCGCCACTGCCGGTACACCGAGCTCTATCAAACCGACCAGAGCACCCTGGGCAACGTCTTCGACTTCTTCACGCGGGGCTAGGGCCGGGCGAGGAAGGCCAGCAACAGGCGCGCCACCCGCTCACGAACCATGGCCCCCACCTCGACCACGTCCTGGTGGCTGAGTTCGGGCTGACCCGTCTCGCGGGCCGGGTTCGTGATGCAGGACAGGCCGACCGTCCGCACACCCAGGCGCCTCAGGAGAACCGTCTCCGGCGCGGTGGACATGCCGACCGCGTCGCACCCCATCCGCCGCAGCATGCCGATCTCGGCCTTGGCCTCGTAGGCGGGCCCGGACATGCTCGCGTAGGTGCCGATGTGGACGGGCACCGCCGCCCGTCCGCCGGCCTCCACCAGATCACGGGCGAGATTGGCGTCGTAGAGATCGGGCAGGCCACCGCTGCGACCGATGGCCGCCAGGGCCTCCCGGGCTCCGGGCGTGTCGGCGCCGGGGGCGCCGGGGGGCGCGGCGAAGGGTTCGGACAGCAGCCCCCGCAGGGGGTCCGCCACGTGCAGGTCGATCTGATCGCGGATCACCATGAGGTCACCCGGGGTGTAGAGGCGGTTGAGCCCCCCGGCGGCGTTGGTGATGACCGCTTCCTCGATGCCCAGGCCCGCCAGCACGGCTGTCGGCAGCAGGAGTTCGTCGGCCGGTAGGCCCTCGTAGGGATGGAGCCGGCCCTGCATGACGACGACGGGCACGCCCGCCGCCTTCCCCCACACGAGACGTCCCGAATGCTCGGCCACGGTGGTGGTCGTGTAGCCCGGAATGGCGCCGTAATCGATGGCCTCGGCGTCCTCGACGGCGTCGACGAAGTTGCCCAGGCCGCTGCCGAGGATCAGGCCCACGCGGCCGGTGCACCCCAGACCGCGCAGATGGTCCACCGCCTTGCCGACCCGCCCGCGCCAGGCCGGGACCAGGGCCTGCAGACGGTCCGGCGCCCCACCGCTCACGGCGCCACCTTCTTCTCGTCCAGGTCGAATTTCTCCCTGAGCGACGTCAACGTCCCGAGCACCTCGTGCACGATGCGCTCCTTGTCCTTTTCCGGCAGGAACGCACTCTTGAAACCGTTCAACAGCAGGTTTTCCGTCTCCAGCAACGTGAGGTCGAAGGTGTCGACGGCCAGCCGCAGTTCCCCGGTCATGGTGGTGCGGGTGAAGAGCGTGTTGTCCGTGTTCAGGCACACCCGCAGACCCTTCTCCAGGTAGTGGCGGAACGGGTGGTGGGCCAAATCGGTCACGACACCGCTCTGGACGTTGCTGCTCAGGCACACCTCCAGGGGGATGCGGTTGTCCGTCACGTAGTGCATGAGATCGGTGTCCTCTTCCAGGCGGGTGCCGTGGCCGATGCGGTTGGCGCCGCAACGGTGCAGGGCCTCGTGGATCGACGCCGGCCCGAAGCTCTCCCCCGCGTGGATGGTGACGTTCTGGTTGTGGTTCATCACGTGGTAGAACGCCTGCAGGTGATGCTTGGCCGGGTGGTCGGCCTCGTCCCCCGCCAGGTCGAAGGCCACGACGCCCCGGCCCTTCCAGTCCACGGCGAGTTTGGCCAACTCGAGGGACCCCGCCGGGTCCTTGGTGCGCAGGGCGGTCACGATCACCCCGCAACTGATGCCCGTTCCGGCGGACGCCGCGTCCAGCCCCGCGCGCACCGCGGCGATGGCCTCGTCGGGGGTCATGCCCTGCTCGTTGTGCAGCGACGGGCAGAAGCGGACCTCGGCGTGCCACACGCCGTCGGCGGCGAAGTCCTCGGCCAACTCGCGGGCCACCCGCTTCAGGGCCTCGGGGGTCTGCAACACCGCCAAGGTGTGGTCGAAGCAGGCCAGGAACTCGTTGAGGGACGCCACCCGCGTCGCCGGGAAGTACCGCGTGCGCATGGCCTCGTCGTCGTCCGGGATGTCCATGCCCACGGCCCGCCCCAGTTCGGCGAAGGTCGCCGCGCGGAGGGACCCGTCCAGATGCACGTGCAGGTCGGCCTTGGGCAGGGCGGCGAGCACCTCGTCGGGGATGTCCGTGCCCCGCAGCAGGTCGCTGGGTCGATGTCCTACATGGCTCATGACTGACCTCCGGTCGCCTCGGTGCGTGTGGTGTGGAGCCGGCGGATGTCCTGCAGCAACTCGCGCTGGGCGTCCAGATCGTCCCGCAGGTTCACCTTCTCCGTATCGATGATGCGGACCGGGCAGATGGCCGGCGCCCGTTCGATCCAGTCGCCGTAGGCCGCGTGCAGGTCCTGCATGAAGTCCAGGGGGATCGACTGCTCGCAGTTGCGGGCCCGTTGGTGGATGCGTTCCAGGGCGGTCTCCGGCTCGCTGTGGAGGTAGATGATCAGGTCGGGCGCCTTGAGGAAGGCCGTCATGTTGCGGAAGACCTCGCGGTAGTTCTGGTAGTCGCGGTCGTCCATGCAGCCGCGCCGGTGCAGAGTGGGCGCGAATATCTCGACGTCCTCGTAGATCGTGCGGTCCTGCACCGCGGGACCCGGCTGGTCCATGATGGCCTTCTGCACCTCGAAGCGCTTGCTCAGGAAGTACACCTGGAGGTGGAAACTCCAGCGCGACATGTCCTTGTAGTAGTCCTCGAGATACGGGTTGTTGATGACCGGCTCGAAGAACATGCGCCAGCCGAAGACCTCGCCGATCAACGTCGTGATCGTGCTCTTGCCGACGCCGATGTTGCCGGCCACCGCCACGAAAAGGGGGTAGTCCGGCGTCGGCTCGTTGGCAAATTCCCGCTTGAGGAGATGGTGCTTCACGATCGTGTCTTTCCTCGGGACAGGGGCTCGTTCAGCGCGCACGGCGGTCTCCGTGGCGGCTCTCGAAATCCTCGACAATGTCCAGCACGTGCCGGGGCAGGATCGTCCGCACCCGGTCTTCGATCTCCGCCGGCACGCCGCCGAAACGGGCCTGGGCCACCGCGCCGGCCACGCAGGCCTGGGTGTCGGCGTCCCCGCCCAGGGACACGGCCAACCGCACGCAGGCCTCCCAGTCGTCACCCTCCAGGGCGCAGACCAGGGCCTCGGGCACGGAGCCCTGGCAGGACACATCGAACGCGTAGGCGGGCCGGATATCGTCGGCCGTGCGGTCGAGGTCGTAGCCGAAACGCTCGGTCAGTTCGGCGCGCAGGTCGGCCGGGGCCATCCCCTGCCGCGCCCGCAGCACCGCCAGCGCCACGGCCTGGGCCCCCTTGACGCCTTCGGGGTGGTCATGGGTGACGATCGCCGAGCGTTTAGCCTCGGCCAGCACCTCGGCCTCGTCGTCCAGGGCGAAGCCGATGGGGCTCACGCGCATGGCCGAACCGTTGCCCCAGCTTCCGTAGGGCACCGGCTCCTCCGCCTCGAGCCACTCCTTGAAGGCTGCCCCGTAGCCCGCCAGGGGGTACAAACGACCGAAGATGCGGTAATTCTCCGCGTAGTCGCCGTCGGTCATCAGCGAGAAAGCGGTGGCGGCTGTGAGCACCGTGTCGTCGGTGAAGCGGCAGCCCTCGGTGAAGAGCGTGAAGCCCGTGTCCTTGACCGCGTCGAATTCGTGGGGCGACCCGATGATGTCGCCGGCAATGGCCCCTAGCATGATGATCTCCCTCGGCTTGGGGGACGGGAATCATGCCTCAACGGGGGCGTCGTGGCAAGGGGGACGGCCAAGAGGGACGGCCCAAGGTGACGGCCCAGGGGGGGGGCGGGGCGATCCACCCCCAACGGCTCCGCAAGGGATCAATCGATGGGCGGCGGGCCCTCGCTGATCCGCTGGAAGTGCTCCGACGAGATGAAGCGCCGCACCTGGTTCGTCGACGGCACCACCACGTAGACCCAGGCCGCGAAATCGTAGTCCGCGACGCCCGTGTCGAATTTGTAGTCGACCAGGGCGATGGAGACGGGGCCCGGCGAGACCGTGGTCTTGCCGAACTCGTAGTCGTACTCGCCGTCGGCAGAGAAGATCTGGACGCGATCGTTGCCCGTGTCCGCCACGAAGATGCGCCCGCTCCCGTCCACGGCCACGGCACCGGGGTGATCGAACTCGCCTTCCGCGTCGCTCGGTCCGCCGACCCAGTCGGTCTCACCACAACCCGGCGCGTCGCCGAGGACGTACTCCGACGCCGACGGCGGGTTGCAGACCGGCGCCCGGAAGAGTGCGGCGATACCGCGCAGGGGATCGTCGTCGTCCGGGGAGGCGGCCACGTCAAACGTGTCCGGCTCGGCGTTGAAGTTGATGATCCAGTTGCGGGCCGGATCGGTGTCGCAGGCCAGAAGGCGGCCATGGAAACTGGTCGCCATGCCCGCGGCCCGGTGGACGAAGCGCGCGCCGTCGCCGTCGCTGCGCGTCAGGATGCCGTAGGGACCCACGCTCCCGTACTGGTCGACGATGTAGCGGCGGACCACGCCCTCGTCGGGCACCGCCAGGTAGAGGAAGGTCCGCCCTCCCGGCACCTGCTCGATGCCGTCGGCGTTGATCACCATGGCCACGACCTCGCCGTTGCCCGGCAGCACGAGGCTGCCCAGGGGCACCAGGCCGTCCCGGCCGTACCAGCTCAACCGCTCGGCGCCGTCCTCCCACACGAAGATGGTCTGGCCGTCCTCGTCCAGACACAGGGCCCGCGGGTCGGACAGCCCGGCCAGCGTGTCGATGATCCCGAAGCTGAGGTCGTGCTTGCTTAGGCGCGAACCGGCCAGGAGAAAGACAACGCCCTGGTCCGTGGCGACCTGGCGAGGATCGGCGACGTCGAGAAAATCGTAGAAGCTGTAGGAGCTGACCGAATACAGTCCATCGGGTTGGGGGATGGCGATCTTCTCGCCGCAGCCCACGGCAGCGAGCAGCCAGCCCCCGACCAGCAGGGGCGCCGACAGGCGGATCAGGAGGTTGCGATTCATCGGCGACCTCCCTTGCGGCGCCAGGCGTCCGGGGCCTTGCGGCGGGCCAGCGGAGACAGGTCGACCGAGATGTAGTGCATGCTGCCGAAGGACCCCATGTCGGCGTAGGCGTAGTCGATCCGCAGCAGGAACTGCTTGCGCTCGAGCTGCAGCCCGAAGCCCGCGGCGAAACCGCCCTCGTCCCGGCTGGTCTCGTAGCCCGTCCGCAGGAAGAGCATGCGGTTCATGCCCAGCTCGCCGCCCATGCGGAAGCTCTCCCGGTTGTCCGAGGGGTGGTTGAAGTCGGCCGAGGTCAGCAGGTCGAGACGACGGGACAGGGTCCAGGTCTTGGCGGCGCCGAAGGAACCGACCGTCGGGGCCGGGAACCGCTGGAACTCTTCGGCCGGTTGCCAGCCGTCGGCCAGGGTGGGCGGCGTGCCCCCGGTCTTCAGGTCACTGCCGAAATTGCGCACGGCGAAGCCGACCCGCATGTCCCCCACGCCCACGAAGTACAGGATGCCCAGGTCGGCCATCAGGGCGTTGATACGGTACTCGTCCAGGTTCTCCTGGTAGAACTTGAGGCTGCCGCCGATGGAGAAGCGGTCGGTCATGGCCCGGGCCAGGCTGGCGGCGACGAAGAACTGGTTGGCGTGGAAATACTGGTCGGTGCCCTGCTGATGGAGTTCCGTCGTGCGCAGGATGTCGCCCGAGCGCAAAACCCCGAAGCTGAGGCCGTACCCGAAGTTCTGGCCACGCATGTGGAAGCTGGCGTAGTCCAGATCGATGCCGGCGGCGTACTCGGCGTGGCTCGCGAAGAAGTTCTTCCGTCCGGGGGTGCGCATGATGCCCGCCGGGTTCCAGAACAGCGCCGAACCGTCGGTGGCCACGGCCACGTAGGCCTTGCCCAACGCCACGGCACGGGCCCCCGCCGGGATCCGCAGGAACTGGGCGCCGGCGGTGCCGGCGTTCTCCTCGCCGAAGAGGCTGATCAGGTCGCTGGCCGCGGCCACCCGGGGCTGTGCGAGGAACGCACAGCCGAGCACGACCAGCAGCAGACGGATGCCGTGACGGACTACCATGCGTAGCTCACCCCCCAGAGGATAACCCGGGGGTTCTCGATGTAGCTCGGGTTGACGACGCCTCGGGCGTACTCCTCGCTGTCGGTGTTGCCGTCGAAGACCCGCCCGTCGGTGTACGTGAATCCGGCCCAGGTATCGGACCAGGCCGGGTTGTAGTCGCCCACCTTGTAGCCCTCACCCGTCCATGGGTTCACCCGTCGGTAGTTCTTGTGGTTGAAGAGATTCCGGATCTCGACATAGAAGGTCAGGCGCTGCCGCCCGCCGAACTTCCAGAACTTGTTCAGCCGCAGGTTCACCGTGCCCTTCCAGGGCCCGATCTCGCTGTTGGTGTCGCCATAGACATAGTCGTTGGGACCCTGGTAGGTGCGGGGCGTGTAGCGTTGGCCGGACTCCGCCCGGGCCAGCAGGTTGGCGCTCCAGTTGGGGGGCAGGACCCACCCCAGGATACTGGGCCGATCCTTGTCGAAGACGGTGAAATCGAGGTTTACGCTCATGGTCCAGGGCTTGTCCCAGATCAGCGGCGAACGGGTCAAGCCGCCGATGCTGGCCTCCGACTGCACATCGTCGCCCCACACGGCGAACAGGTAGGCTTCGTCCGCGTCGCTGTTGGTGCCCGTCGAACGCTGGAACTCCAGGCTGGCCGAGCCGCTCAGCCAGCGGGTCGTGCGCTTGATGACCGACATCTCGATGCCGAGGCTGCGGGCCGAGTCGCCGTTGAAGTACCGCACGGGCGAGATGGTCTCGCTACCCGTGTCGTTGGGATCCGGGGTCTGCTCGGCGCCGATGTCGACCGGGCTCATGCTCACGCTCTTGGCATAGTCGTAGATGTCCCGGTTGAAGAAGGTCACGCCCATGCTCCACAGGCCGCCGAACTCGTGCTGGAGGCCCGTCTCGTACTCGACGGTCACCTTGGGATCGAGGTTCGGGTTGCCCAGGAGCTGGATCTCGGTGGCGGACTTGGCCTCGAGCTGGGGGTACACGTAGGCGAAGCGAGGCCACTGGCTGAAGTGGCCGTAGTTGAAGAAGAACTTGTCCCGCTCGGTGACGGGGAAGCTCAAACCGATGCGCGGCGAAACGCGCATCTTCCAGTTGCGACCCACGAAGGACTGGGTGTTCCCGAAGAACTCGTCCGCCATTTCCGGCGTGATGAACAGGTAGTCGTCCGGGTTGTGCATGAC
>JAUUZX010000159.1 GCA_030592025.1 bacterium
AGAAAATCGGATACCATTTTTCCGTGTCGGGGTCATGATAGATGTAATAGTTATGTCCCGAGCCGATATAGCTGTCCAGGCTGACAAAGAGGTTGTTAAAAGCGCCGCCTGCGTCAACATCTGGACGAGATCGAGGCGCTGCAGGACGCGACGGTGATGAGCCTCACCCGGCTGGCCGAGTACCGCGACCTGGAGACGGGCGCGCATCTCGACCGGATGCGCTCCTACGCCCGCCTGATCGCGGAGGAGCTCGTCGGGCGCCCTGGCTTCGATCGAGTCGATGAGGCCTTCGTGGACGCCATCTATCGGGCCGCACCTCTCCACGACATCGGCAAGGTGGGCATCCCGGACCGGATCCTCTGTAAGCCCGGCCGCCTCTCCCCGGCAGAATGGGAGGTGATGCGAACCCACCCCGTCATTGGCGGGCAGACCCTGGAGGAAGCCGTGCTCAATGCCGGGCACGACACGGACGACAGCATCCTTCAGATCGGCAAGAACATCGCCTACTACCACCACGAGCGGTGGGACGGCAGCGGCTACCCCTTCGCGCTCACCGGGACCGAGATTCCGCTGGAGGCCCGGATCGTGGCCGTGGCCGACTCCTACGACGCCATCACCTCGCGCCGGGTCTACAAGCCTTCGGTCCCCCACGACGAGGCCCGGCAGATTCTCGAGCGGCTGGCTGGAGTGAAGTTCGAGCAGGTCCTGGTGGACGCTTTCCTGGTGCGGGAGACGGAGATCCTGAAGATCCGAGACCGCTACAGCGACGAAGATGGTGAGGTTCGCGCCGAGGCGGCAAGCTGATATCTCGCGGGCATGTCCACTTTGCCCAGCCGAGATCTTGCAACCTTCGAGAACCCCGCCCCGGCCCGCGACTACATCATTCGCTTCGAGTGCCCCGAGTTCACCTGCGTCTGCCCGATGACCGGGCAGCCCGACTTCGCGACCGTGCGAATCGAGTACGTGCCGGACGCGCTCTGCGTGGAGCTCAAGAGCCTCAAGCTCTACCTCTGGTCGTTTCGTGACGAGGGGCACTTCCACGAGGCCGTGACCAACCAGATCCTCGACGATCTGGTGGCGGCCCTGAACCCGCGCCAGATCTGGGTCACCGGAGAGTTCAAGGTCCGGGGAGGCATCCGTACGGTGGTGGAGGCTTCCCACGAACGTGATATGGAGGACGCATGAACCTTCGCGAGCGAGCATGGCGAGATCAGATGGCGCGGATGGTCGCGCGCCTGGACGAGGTGATCGAGGGTGACCAGGACGACGCCCTGCGGCTGCAGATCATCGTCCTCCGGGATCGGATCGCCGGGGCCCTGGGTGCCGACGGTGGCTTCTCCACGACCGCCGAACTCCGCGAGCGCGCGCGACGCGACTACGAGGCCGCCTCGGCCATCGTGGGAGAGACCGACGCGCTCGATCTGCCGGAGGGCAGCGCCCCCCGAGGGGTCAAGGTCCGTCAGATGGCGGGCTTCCGACCTGCCCGACCGCGCCACGGCGATCGCGCCTGACGCGCTGATCTCGTGCAGGGAATGACGCGCCTCCTGGGTGAGGCGTTCCGGCTGGCCTGGCCAGCGGTCCTTCAGGGCCTGCTGCTCACCCTGGCCTTCCAGATCGACCGGATCATGCTCGGCCACTACTCGGCCGACGCCCTCGCCTCGATGCAGGTGAGTGGCCCGCTCCTCTGGTCCGTCATCTCGGTCGGAACCGCCTGCTCCGCCGGCACCGTGGCCGTCGTGGGTCGGGCGGTGGGATCCGGCGATGAAGCGCGAGCCAGAATCGCCACCGAGTCCGTGCTGGCCTTCGCCCTGGTCCTGGGCCTCCTGGTGGGGGCGGCGGTCTTCTTCTTCCGGGTCCCGCTCGCCGAGCTGCTGGCGGGAGAAGGCTCCGGAATCGCCGTCCGTGAATCGGCCATCGCCTACCTCGGCATTCTCGCGCCCGCCGCACCCCTGGCCTTTTCCGGGGTGCTGGCCGTGACCGCGCTGCAGGCCTCCGGAGACACCCGCACCCCACTCATCGTGTCGATCCTGGCTCAGACGGTGAACCTCGGGGGAGATGCCCTTTTGATCTTCGGTCAGGCTGGCTTCCCCGAGCTCGGCGTTCGCGGCGCGGCGCTGGCCAGCGCCCTGGCCTTCGCCCTGCAAGCAATCGTCTTGCTCTTCATTCTTCGCCGCCGACGCCAGGGGGCAAGGGTCGGCGCCCTGCGCTGGGGAAAGGAACATCTCGCGGCCCTGAAGGCTGTCCTGACGCCCTCGCGCGCCGCTTACGGCGAAAAGATTCTCTTCCATGCCGGCTTCCTGGGCTTCGTGGCCCTGATCTCCCGCCTGGGCGACCTCGCCATGGCGACCAACCAGGCGCTGATCGCCATCGAGGCCCTGGGATTCATCACCGCCGATGGCTTCGGCATCGCGGCTGGCACCCTGATCGCCAGACACCTGGGCCGCGAGGACCCCGAGCGTGCCAGCCAGGCCGGCTACGCCACTCTGGCTCTGGCCGTCAGCACGCTCTGCGCCGTCTCGCTGCTCTTCTTGCTGCTGCCCGAAGAGCTGATGTCACTCTTCTCGCCAGAGCGGGACATCATCGTCCTCGGCGCCAGCTGTCTCATGGTGGCGGCCATCGCCCAGCCCCTGATGGCGGCCGCGGCGGTCTACTCGGCGGCTCTCCGTGGCGCCGGAGACACGGCCACGCCGCTTCGAGTGGCGCTGGTGGGGCCCGTGCTGATCCGGATCACCGCGACCTGGTTTCTGGCCTTCACCCTGGGCTGGGGACTGGTGGGCGTCTGGATCGCCACCACCCTGGACTGGAGCGCTCGGACGATCTGGCTGGCCGTGGTCTATGCCCGAGGCCGCTGGAAGACCCTCGAGGTCTAAACCGAAAGCGCCACGGCCTCCATGGGAACCTGGGCCACCTGCTGCTCACAGACCAGGTCGGCGTCCTCGAGCATTCCGTCGAGTGCCTCGAGGAGCCAGTATCCGTCGGAGGGTCCAGGCCGGATATCGGATCGAATGGCCCGCGGCGGGCGCCCATCGGAGAAGTGGAGGAGGACGGCCGTCGAAGCAATCGGAGTCACGCCGTATCCAAGTCGGAATTGCAGGCTGTTGACCCCGCAACCAATCACGGTGCCCTCGGCCACGCCCTCGCCCACCGACAGACGAACTCGAGGGAGTGCATCCTTCACGCCAGGGAGAACGTGCTGCGCCAGCGCCAGCGCTGAACGGACGGTCTCGAGTCGTCCACTCTGGGCCGGTTGAAGAAGTCCCGTGGGCAGGGCCTTCAGCCCTGCAAGCTCCGCCAGGAGGGGTGCCAGATTCATGATGTGTACTCCTGCAGCGCCCCGCGCGCCGCGGCTGCCAAGTTGGTTCCACTCAACCCCTGGGCAACATGATGCTCCCTTCGATCCAGACCCGGCAAGCGCTGACTGGAACTTTTAATCTCCACCGGATTTGCCAAGCAACCCAAACGAACACTGACTGTGTCACTTCTCCCACATTTACCTACACCGGGTTCCCCTGTTTTCAAGGGGTTAGAAGTCGGTATCGCGCCTGCAATGACCTCCTCCATGAAACGCAGCGCCGAGCAGATCAACCGCCTTCGCCGGGGTCGCACCGTGTCCGTTCGAGAGCTACGCAGACTGGTGCGCGCCGCCAGGGCCCTGCCCCAGCCCACGGTGATCTCCGCGGATCCCCCCCGCCCCACCAGCCGAGGGGAGTGCCGAGGGCAGGAGCGACCGTGCCCCTGGATCGCCTGCCGCTATCACCTCTACCTCGACGTCAGCCCCCGCACCGGATCTCTCCGCCTGAACTTCCCGGATCTGGAGGTCTGGGAGCTGGAAGAGACCTGCGCCCTCGACGTGGCGGAGCGGGGAAGCACCACTCTGGATCGGGTGGGCCGACTCCTCGACCTCACCCGTGAGCGCGTCCGACAGCTCGAGCAAGTGGCCCTGGTCCGCCTGGGGCAAGCCTGGTCGAGCGAAGAGGAGGACGACCTCGAGATTCACTGCCTCTTCATCGATTGAGGTTCAGGGAGGGGTGGTGGTCAGCTGACCGGCATTGACGATCTGGTAGCCATTCTCCGAGCCGTCCTCTCCGAGGGTGCCCGTCGCGCGATCGCAGTAGAGCCAGGTCGACCCGAAGTCGTTGGAGACGCGGAAGGCGAAGTCGTAGGGAGAGCCAGCGGCCGCCGGGAGGTTCAGATCGGCCTGATACTCGTCATTTCCGGGCTCCGGCACGGGCACCGCATTGGCGGCATCCCAAGCAGGGTTCGCCAGGGCCGTCGTCCAGGTCCAACTCCCAGGCGCCGTGGTCGGGTCACTGCCATCCGCGCCGTAGCCAAGTTCGACCAACAAGGCCGCGCTGGCATCCACGGCATCGGTGAGATCGGTGACGCCTGAGATGAAGACTCGGAGGGAGAAGGTGGTCGGCGTGGTCTCGACGTCCGTGAGATCCAGGGGGAACTGCAATCGGCACCAGCCCACGGCCGTGCACTGACCGGAGTTGGTGAAATCACAATTGCCCGAGCCCCCATTACAAGTATCGGTCGTGCAGGGATCCGTGTCGTCACAGGCCACCGCGGTGCCCGCACAAATGCCGCTGGCCTCGCAGGTATCGCTGGTGGTGCAAATATCTCCGTCCGTGCAGGTGTTGCTGGTGTCGATCGTGTACGCGCACTGTCCCGTCGAAGGCTCGCAAGCGTCGTCGGTGCAGGGATCGCTGTCGTCGCAAACCATCAGCGTGCCCGAGCAGCTGCTGCTGGCATCGCATTCGTCGGTACTGGTGCAGGGATCTCCATCGTCACAGCCCGCGCCGACATCTGCGATGTAATTGCAGCCCGTTGCAGAATCGCAGGAGGAGATCTCGCAGCCGTTTCCTTGATCACAGTTGACGGCATTTCCCGCGGCGCAGCTGCCGTCACCCTGACAGACCTCACCGGCGGTACAGGCGTCGCCGTCGTCGCAGGAGGCACCAGCGGAGATGGTGTAGAGGCAGTTGCCGCCGAGATCGCAGCTGTCCAAGGTGCAGGGATCGCTGTCATCGCAGCTGACACCGGATCCGCCACCACAGCTGCCGTTGGCCTGGCAGGTCGTGGCGCTGGTGCAGGCATCACCGTCGTCGCAGGCAATCCCCAGCACCGGCTGATGCGCGCAGCCCGTGAGCGCATCGCAGCTGTCCGCGGTGCAATCGTTGAGGTCGTCGCAATCGGTGGTCCCGGGACCCGCGCAGCTGCCGTTGGCCTGGCAGATGTCTCCCGAGGTGCATCTGTCCTGATCGTCGCAGCTCGCGCCGGCGGCCGGAGTCGACCCACAGGCCATGGTCAGCGGGTCGCAGGCGTCGAGGGTGCAGG
>JAUUZX010000201.1 GCA_030592025.1 bacterium
GCCAGATGGAGAACGGGCGTCCGGTCGGCGACCGCTCGGTCACGGACCTGACGGGCCTTGTGCACCGGTTGGAGGAGGGCTGGCGGGGACGCGCCGCCGAGAAGGACATCGAGGTCGAGGTCGTCACCCCCGACGCGCCCATCAATCTCAACGTCGACTCGGACCTCGTCCAGCAGATGCTCACCCACCTGGTGGCCAACGCCCTCAAGTTCACCCCTAAACAGGGGCGCGTCACGATCCGCCTGACCGAGACGGGCACCGCGGTGCGCCTGGCGGTGGAGGACACCGGCATCGGCATCCCCGAGGTCGAGCTCGGCGCCATCTTCGAGAAGTTCTACCAGGTCGACGGTTCGGCCACCCGCGAGCACAACGGCCAGGGCGTGGGCCTGGCCATCTGCCACGAGATCGTCACCCATCACGACGGCCGGATCTGGGCCGAGAACCTCGAGCCCCGGGGTGCGTGCTTCCAGGTATTGCTGCCGCGGCGGCCGGCGGTGATCCAACCGAGTTTCAACAAGCCGACGGGCGTGATGCCCTTCGAGCCCGGCGAGTTCCCCCAGCGGCTCCTGCATTGGATCAGCGCCAGCCTGGGCGTGCAGACGGTGACCCTCATGGAGGCCGATCCCTCCAGCGAGCACCTGGTCATCCGCGCCTCCATCGGTCTGCCCGAATCGGTGGTGCAGGGAGTGCGCGTGCGCGTGGGCAGTGGCATCGCGGGCCGGGTGTGGGCGACGGGCGAGACCCTGCTCGTTTCCGACCTCACCCGCGACCACCGCGTCGACCGCGAGGTGAGCGAACCCCGTTACACGACACCGTCGCTGCTGTGTGTCCCCCTGCGGGACGAGCGCGGCGTCTGCGGCGTGCTGGCCGTGAACAACCGGGTCGACGGCCGGCCCCTGGGGGAGGACGACCGGCTCTTCCTCGAGTCCCTCGCTCCCCATGTAACCTCCCTTCTGGCCCGCTTCGCCTCGTGGCAGCGGGACAGCCTCGAGCTCCAGGACCTGCGGGACGCCCTGCGCGCCACGACGGCGGTGGGCCACCTGGAACAGGAGAGTTTCCTGGAGATCTGTCGGGAGATATGCCTGGCCACGGCCCGGCGTCTGGACACACCCGGCGGCGACCTCGGTCACCTGGCCTTCGCCCTCCAGTTCTACGACGTGGGCATGGGCTGCGTGCCGCCCCAGTTGCTGGACAAGCCCGAGCCCCTCGCACCCAACGAGCAGCGGTTCGTGCAGCGTCATGTCGAAGCCGGCTTGACCATGCTGGAGCCCCTGCGTCCGACCAAGCGGTCCCGCGAGATCATCCTCCACCACCACGAGAACTACGACGGCAGTGGCTACCCGCGGGGCCTGGCCGGTGACGCCATCCCCCTGGAAGCCCGCCTGCTGCGCGTGACCGACACCCTGGCCGCGCTGCTCGGACCGCGGCCCTGGCGACCGGCCTTCGAGCTGGACGCCGCCCTGGCCGAGCTGCAGGAGGGCAGCGGTGAGCTCTACTGCCCCCGCATCACCCCGATCTTCGTGGAGGAGACCGAGGCTCGGCGGCACCGGATCGCCGATCTCCAGCAGCGCGGCAGCGAGGCCCGCGACCTGGCCCGGCCGGCCCTCGACCGCCGCGGCATGGTCACGCTGGTTTGACACTTTCCCAATCGTTGTTAAATAGACGTATAGGGATACCGATGAATCGGTGGCACCCCACAACGCCACGGGAGGATACGTCGTGCACAAGGTTCTGATCGCCGACGACGAAGCCAACATTCGCAACATTCTCGACTTCACGCTCCACGCCGAGGGTTTCACCGTGGTCGGTGCGCGCAACGGCCAGGAGGCCTTCGACCTGGCGGTGAGCGAACTGCCCGACATCATCATCCTCGACGTGATGATGCCCGACATCGACGGCATCGAGGCCTGCCGCCGCCTCAAGCAGGACGAGCGCACCTCGGCCGTGCCCGTCATCCTGCTCACGGCCCGTTCGGGTCGTGAGGATCGCGAGCGGGGGCGCGACGCGGGGGCCGACGCCTACGTCACCAAGCCCTTCAGCCCGGCCAAGGTGGTCGGGGTGCTGCGTGAGATGCTCGGAGTGAGCCCTGCCTGACGAGAATTGACCCGAGTTGGCGCGGATGCTGGACGCCTGTGGACCCCGGAGCTACCATGCTCCCCACGGCCGCGCCGGCGTGGTGCCGGCGCCGTGTCCGTAGACGGGACGCTCCCTCCTTGAATACCCAGCTCGTGGATATTGCCCTGCCGGTGCCCCTGCCGCGCACGTTCTCCTATCGCCACCGTCCCGCCGAGGGCGCTGCGGGCGCCGAGCGCGGCGACCTGGTCGAGGTGCCCTTCGGGCGTCGCCGGAAGGTCACCGGCCTCGTGGTCGGCGTCGAGCCCCTGGCCGACGATGTGACCGAGCACGAGGGGGCGACCCTGCGCGACATCACCCGGATTCTGCCCCAGGAGTACCGGGTCACGGGGGACCGTCTGCGCCTGGCCCGCTGGTTGGCAGACTACTACATGCTCCCCCTGGGCGAGGTCGTGCCCCTGTTCCATCCGCCCAAACCGGGTACGGGACGGCGGGCGTCGCGGGTCTCCCAACCGGAGTACCCGAACCTCGATCCCCAGGACATTACCCTGACAGCGCCCCAGGAGAGCGCCCTGGCGGTGGCGGCGGACATGATCGCCGCCGGCAAGGGCGGCACGATCCTGCTCCACGGGGTCACGGGCAGCGGCAAGACCGAGGTCTACCTGGCCCTCCTGGCCGATGCCCTGGCGCGGGGGCGGGGTGCCCTGTTCCTGCTGCCGGAGATCGCCCTCACCCCCCAGACCCTGGCGCGCATCCACGCCCGTTTCGGCGACCAGGCAGCGGCCATCCACAGCGGCTTGTCGGCGGGGGAACGCTGCGCCGTCCACGAGGGGGCGGCGCGGGGAGAGATCAAGGTGGTGGTGGGCCCGCGGTCGGCCCTCTTCGCACCGGTACGGAACCTGGGCGTGATCATCGTCGACGAGGAACACGAGACGTCCTACAAGCAGGACGAGAAACCCCGCTACCATGCGCGCCATGCGGCCCTCGTGCGGGGGCGGGAGGCCGGGGCCCTGGTCGTGCTGGGTTCGGCCACTCCCGACCTTGAGTCCATGGCCAACGCCCGCGAGGGGCGCTTCACCCTGTGCGAGCTGCCCGAGAGGGTCGGCGGTGGTGTCCTGCCGCCGGTGGACGTCGTCGACATGCGCGGCGCGCCGGCGCCGGACGGGCTGTCCAACCTGCTGGTCGAACGCCTGGACGAAACCCTCGAGGCCGGACGCCAGTCCATCCTTTTCTACAACCGCCGGGGGTTCGCGCGGGTGCTCCAGTGCCGCGACTGCGGCGAGGCCATGACGTGCCCCGACTGCGACATCGGCCTGACCTACCATCTGCGCCCGCGGCGCCTGTTGTGCCACTACTGCGGCCACACCCGGCCGGTGCCCGAACGCTGCCCCGACTGCGGTGACGGGGAGTTCGTGCCGTCGGGGGGGGGCACCGAGAAGCTCGAGCTCCATCTCCTGGCCCGTTGGCCCGAGGCCCGGATCCTGCGCCTGGACCACGACACGACGCGCCGCCGCGGCAGCCACCGGCGGATCCTCGTGGCCTTCGCCCGGGGGGAGGCCGACATCCTCGTCGGCACCCAGATGGTGGCCAAGGGGCACCATTTTCCGGGGGTGGATCTGGTGGGGGTGCTGGCGGCGGACGACGGTCTCGCCCTGCCGGACCACCGGGCCGCCGAACGGACCTTCCAGCTGCTGACCCAGGTGGCGGGGCGCGCGGGGCGTACGGGCAAGGGGAGTGTCGTCTTCCAGACCTACCGTCCCGACGACCCGGTGATCCAGGCGGCCTCGCGCCACGACTACGCCGCCTTCGTCGCGGAGGAACTCCCGGTCCGGGAGGCGCTGGCCTACCCGCCGGTGAGCCGGCTGACCCGGGTGGCGGTCACGGCCCGGCGCAAGAGCATCGCCGAGGATGCCACGTTGCGGTTGGCGGAGGTGCTGCGGGAGAATCTGCGGCGCCCCGGACTGACTGTTCTGGGTCCGGCGCCGGCGGTGTTCCCCCGTCTCCAGGATCGCTACCGCAATCTCCTGCTGATCAAGGGGCGCCTGCGGTCCAACGAGCGGACCTGGCTGGCGGGCTGCCTCCAGTCCCTGCGGGAGAGCCGCCGTGAATTGGACGTGGTCCACGACGTCGATCCCGTGTCCGTCTACTGAGGCTTTTCGCCGACCTCAATCCAGCCACTTGAAGAGTTCGCGCGGGTCGACCTCCGCGTTCACGTCGACATCGCCCACCCGGCGGGGCAGCACCCAGCGCAGGGTGTGGGACGACGTCTTCTTGTCGCCGGCCAGCAGGCGCTCGACGGTGTCCCTGGGCGGAGCCTCCCACCGTACGGGCAGACCGCAGCACTCCAGCAACCCGATGACCTGCAGCGCGACGGGCAGCGGGCACACGCCCCGTTCGGCGGCGATCCTGAAGACCACCGCCATGCCGACGCTGACCGCCTCGCCGTGGCCCAGGGGCCGCGCGCTGCCCGACGACCAGGCCTCCAGGACGTGGCCGAGGGTGTGGCCCAGGTTGAGGGCGCGCCGGGCGTGGCCCTCGCGGAAATCGCGGGTGACGATGTCCGCCTTCACCCGGGCCGCGCGGCCGATCCAGTCCCACCAGGGCAGGTGGCCGAGGATGTGCGCCGGCGGTTCGTCGTCCGGCCCGTCGGCCAAGACGTCCGCCAGCTCGTCGCGCCGGCTCCAGAGATCGGCGAAGAGGTGGGGCTCGCCGATAAC
>JAUUZX010000274.1 GCA_030592025.1 bacterium
GCAGCGAGGTGACGCGGAAGTCGAGCTCCTTGAACATGCGCCGGATCTGCCTCTTGCGGCCCTCGTGGAGTTCCATGATCCAGTGCCGGGTCGTCGCGTCCGGTTGGGGCCGCAGGCGACAGGGGCGGCAGGGCCGTCCGTCCAGCTGCAGGTTCCCGTCGGTCAGCACCGGGATGCGGTAGAGGGGCAGGGCCCGGTTGAGCTCCAACTCGTAGGTCTTCCACAGACCGCTGGCGGGGCGGCACATGGCCTGGTTCAGATCCCCGTCGTCGGTCCAAAGGAGCAACCCGGTGGTCCCGGCGTCAAGGCGCCCGACGGGCACGAATCTCTCGGGCAGGTCGGCCTGGAGCCGGTAGGGCAGCAGGGACGGCTGCCCGCCCTGGGCGCGGAGGGTCGAAACGACTTCGAGGGGCTTGTGGAAGACGTAGACCCGGGTGTCGCCGGGCAGGGTGACGGGTTGGCCGTCGAAGGTGACGTCGTCGGTGCCCGGGACCACCCGGCGGCCCAGATCGGTCACGGCCGCCCCCGCTATGGAGATGCGCCCCGCGGTGATGAACTGCTCAACGGCGCGCCGGGAGCCGAGTCCGCAGCGGGCGAGGTAGCGGTTCAGCCGCATGGTGTCTTTAGGTGCGGGCATCCGTCTCGCCCTCATCGGGGATTTCGTTCCCCTGGCCTTCCGCCTCTGCATCGCCCTCGGCGCCGTCATCGCCGGAGGCCGCCTCCATCTCCTCGTCGGCCGGGGCCGCCTCGTCCTCCACGGGGACGTCAAGATAGTCGTCCAGTTCCTCGTCGGTCACGTCCCGGCCCACGCCGCTGGCGAACTCCTTGAGGCGTTCCCGGTCGTCGACGATGGACTCCAGGTCCGGCAGGTCCGGCAGCTGGCCGAGCCCCTTCAAACCGAGGTGATTCAAGAGCTCCCGGGTGGTGCCGTACAGGAGCGGGTTGCCGACGGCCTGGCTACGCCCGACCACCGTGACGAGGTTGCGCTCGGACAGCGTGCCGAGGGACCCGCTGCTGTTGACGCCGCGGATCTCGTCGATCCCCAGCCGCGTGATGGGCTGCCGGTAGGCGACGATGGCCAGCACCTCGAGGCCGGCCTTGGACAGGCGCGCGTAACGCCGGGTCTTGAGCAGTTTCTCCACCACCGGGGCGAAAGCCGGCAGGGTGGCGATCTGCCAGCCGCCGCCGAACTCGACCACGGTGAACGCGTTCTCGGCCTTGGCGTACTCCGCCTTCAGCTCCTCCGCGGCCTCGCGCAGGTCCTTGGCCTCGGCCTCGGGGAAGATCTTGCGGAGGCGAGCCGTGGTCAGGGGCGCGTCCGTGGCGAAGAGCAGGGCTTCCAGTTCCCTCTTCAAAGCGGGTTCTCCTCATCCCCGGTCTCGTCGAGGTCCACCGCCAGGGCAGCGGTCTCCTCATCTCCCAGACCGGGTCGTTGCAGCCAGATGGGTCCTTGGGGTTCGGTCTGCAGGAATTCGACGCGGCCGCGCTTCACCAGTTCGAGGATCGCGATGAAGGTGACGATCACCTCCATCTTGATGGTGTCCTCCGTAAAGAGCTCCTCGAAGGACACCGCGCCGCCGCCCCCCACGCGCTCCTCGATGAGGGACATCTTCTCCTCTACGGTGAAGGGCTCCCGGAGCACGTCGTGGACGGTTTTCGCCTGGATCCGATCGAAGATTCCGGCGAGGGCCGAGAGCAGGTCGAACATCTCGATGCGCAGCTCGGGCTCCAGTTCCATGGTGTCGGTGAAGGGGAAGCGGGTCTTGCGCAGGTGGTAGTGGAGGCGGTCCTCTTCGCAGGTCTTCAGGGCCTCGGCGGCTTCCTTGAAGCGCTTGTATTCCAGCAGGCGGCGCACTAGTTCGGCCCGGGGGTCCTCCTCCTCCTGGTCCTCCAGGTCGCCGTGGGTCGGCATGAGCATCTTCATCTTGATGACCATGAGGGTGGCGGCCATGGCCATGAACTCGCCGGCCTTCTCGAGGCTGACGGTCTGCATGACGTCGATGTGCCGGATGAACTGCTCCGTGATGCGCGAGATGGGGATGTCGTAGATGTCCACCTCATCCTTCTGGATGAGGAAGAGCAGCAGGTCCATGGGCCCCTGGAAGCCGGTCAATTCGACCTGGTAGGCCTCGCTCGTGCGGAAGTAGTCGAGCTCCGGCGGCAGGGAGTCGAGGGACCAGGTCTCGGGCCCGCCGCCGGGCTGCGGGTCCTCGGGGACGTGGGTTTGGGATGCGTCGTTCAAGATGGCTCCTACCCCCGCTTATCCGATGCCCATGGCGTCGTGGACCTGCTCCATGGTGGCGTGGGCCACCTTGCGGGCGCGGTCGCAACCATCGGTGATGATCTCGTCGAGCCTCTTCGGGTCGCTCTCGTAGGTGGCGCGCCGTTCGCGCAAGGGCGCGAAGTGTTCGATGACGCCGTCGGCCAGCCGCTTCTTGCAGTCGACGCAGCCCCGGGCGGCGCTCCGGCACTCGGTCGCCGTCAGCTCCACCTCGTCGGGCAGGAACTTCTGGTACCAGGTGTAGATGGCGCACACCTCCGGGTCGCCCGGATCGGACTTGCGCAGCCGCTGCGGGTCGGTGAACGCGGGTCGGATCTTCTCGCGGATCTCGTCGGGCGAGGCCGACAGCTCGATGGTGTTGCCAAGGGACTTGCTCATGCGCTTGCCGTCGGTACCCGGGAAGCGCGCGAATTTCGTGACCAGCCCTTCGGGCTCCGGGAAGACGGGCCCGAAATGATGGTTGAAGCGGCGCGCCATCTCGCGGGTGAGTTCGAGGTGCGGCATCTGGTCCTCGCCCACGGGCACGGCGTTGGCCCGGTAGATGATGATATCCGCCGCCTGGAGCACGGGGTAGCCCAGATGCCCGTAGCTGATCTCGCCCCCCAGGTTGAGGTCGCGGATCTGCTCCTTGAAGGTCGGGTTCCGTTCGAGACGGCCCATGGAGATCATCATGGCCATGATCAGGTTGAGCTCCGCGTGCTCCTTCACCTGGGACTGGACGAAGAGGACGGAGCGCTCGGGGTCGAGGCCGGCGCCAAGCCAGTCCAGGTACATCTCCCGGGTGTTGTCGGCGATCTCGGGGACCTTGTCCAGGGCCGTGGTCAGGACGTGCCAGTCGGCGACCATGAAGTAGCAGGTGTACGCGTCCTGCAGCGCGACCCAGTTGGCCAGGGCGCCGGTGTAGTTGCCCCAGTGCAGCCGTCCCGTGGGCCGCATGCCGCTGAGGATGATTTTCTTCGGTTGTGCGCTCAAGACGGACCCTTCGTCGTTTACCGGGGACACTGCGGGACCCGGACGGGCCCGACCCAGTGGTCACGTACATTATCACCGGCTTCGGGCCCTGTCAAAGTCGGGGGCTGCTACGTCAGGCCCGGGCCCGTGGGTGGGCTTCCCGCCAGGCGTCGGCCAACCAGCCCCGATCGACGTGGGTGTAGATCTCGGTGGTGGCGATATCGGCGTGGCCCAGCAACTCCTGGACGGCGCGCAGATCGGCGCCGCCCTCGAGGAGATGGGTGGCGTAGCTGTGGCGCAGGGTGTGGGGCGATACGGTTTCCGGGAGGCCGGCTGCCACGGCGGCGCGTTTGACGACGTTCCAGACCGACACCCGCGAGAAGCGTCCCCCCCTCTGGTTCAGGAAGAGGGCCGCGGTGGGCCGGGAACCCGTGAACCCGCGGCGTCCGCCTACCAGCCAGGCCGCAACGGCGGCCAGGGCCGGCTCCCCCAGGGGGACGAGGCGCTGCTTGCGTCCCTTGCCCCGGAGCAGAAGCGTGGCCTCGTCGGGGTCGAGATCCGTTACGTCGATGGCGCAGAGTTCGCTGACCCGGCAGCCGCACCCGTAGAGCAGTTCCAGGAGGGCCCGGTCCCGCAAAGCTACAGGGTCGTCGCCCGCGGCGGATTCGACGAGCCGCACCGTTTGATCGACGTTCAGCACGTCGGGCAGACGGCGGGTGCGACGGGGCGCGATGATTGTCGCGGTGGGGTCAATGCGGAGCACCCCCTCGGAGACGAGGAAGCCGAAGAAGGCCCGCAGGGTGGAGAGCAGGCGC
>JAUUZX010000205.1 GCA_030592025.1 bacterium
GGCCGGGAGTTGCTCCCGGCAACCGGTCAGCAGGAGGGTCGCGGCCAAGCCGGCCAGCATGAGTACGAGGATCTGTCCACGGGTCATCGTCGCATCCCCTTGGGTTCGTCAAATACCGGGGTTCGTCAAATACGGGGGTTCGTGTCTACCACCAGGTCTCGAGCCCCGTCACCGAGACGGTCAGCCGCCAGACCTCGCTCTCGTAGCCGTTGGTCCCCTGGTCACCGACGGTGCTCCAGGACAAGGCCACGTCCAATTGTCCCATATTCCCGTTGAAGGGGAAACCCGTGCCGATGCTGTAGGTGGTCTCGTCGACCACGGCGCCGCCCACCCGGTAACCCCACTGGTGGTACGAGGCGCCCAGCCGGATCGGCAGGTTGCTCCAGCCCCCGCGCCGCACGAAGGCGCGTTCCCGCTCCAGACCGAACGAATACAGCACCTCGTCCTCCATGTCGACCGCCCAGTCCTCGCGGCCCTCGAAGGACGTGAAAGTCTGGAAGAGAGCGTCGCCGCCCACCAGCCAGCGCCCCCGCAACGGCACCTGGAAACCGGCCTGCCACAACGCAGGCATGGTCATGGACGACTCGGACAGGTTGCGGTCGGACACGCCGTTGAGCTCGGTCTTGCGGTCGATGGTCACGTCGTAGGGCGGCGCCCAGGAAGCGCCCACCCGGAAACGGCCGTCACCGGGGGCCCAGAGGGCACCGAGAGTCCACGAAGTGCCGTTGTACTTGTCCTCGTCCACACGACCGGTGGGCTGGTAGAACGGCTGCCCCAACGGCCCCGCGGGCTCGGAGTAGAACTCGGCCAGGGACTCGCGCAGGTTCCCCCGCACCAGGTTCAACGACCCGCTCACGGCCAGGCCCGGCGCCAACTGCAGCGCCGCCCCGAGGGGCACGCTGAACATGGACCCCTCCCGCACGAACTGCTCGTTGCCGGTGATGGTCTCGTCCCAGGCGGGCAGGTACCAGGTGGCGTCGGTCCGGGTGTCGTACTGGGTCGAGCGCTCGATGTTGAAACCGGTCGTGAGGGCCAGACGGCCCTTGATCGCCGGCACGGCCAGACGCAACCCGGGCGTGTAGGTGCGGTAGGTCTGGCGCCCCCCCCCGGCGTCCTTGGAATCGACCTGCTCGCCGTAGCCCGTGAAGCCCACCACCACGTGGCGCAGACCCGCCAGCGAGGCCGTGTTCTTGAAGCCGGGATGGACCGTGTCGGTGACCGTCATGCCGAAGCCGCGGGCCACCATGCGGGCGTCGTCCGTGTTCAGACGCTGGCCGATGTTGCTCAGGGCCAGGGGCGTCTGGGCCAAGGCGGAGGAAGCGCCGAGGGCCACGCCCAACGTCATCACCCATGTCATGAGCCGCTTCATGGCGTACCTCCCTCGAGGTCACCGAGTACGCTGTAGGTGATGCGCAGCTCCGGTCTGAGGCCGGGCGCCGCAGCCGTGCCGTGGAAACGGAACTCGCGGAAGAAGAAATCCGGGTCGGCGGCGCTTCGGTCGTAGAGGGGGAAGAAATCCTCCCCCGCGGTGACCACCAGCCCCCGCGTGCCGTCGTACACCTCGTTGATGCGCCGCTGCACGTACTGGGTCACGTTGAAATCGACGGTGTCCACGTAGGCGGGCAGGAGCCCCGTGATGCCGACGATCTGGAAGGCGGCGCCTTCGAGTTCGTCCAGGGTCAGACCGCTGCCCGGCACGGCGAATTCGAGGGAGTCGAGCTCCGACACCACCAGCGAAGCCACCGGGCCGACGCCCACCTGGGGATCGTTGATGAGCCGCAGGACCGCGCGGTTTATGTAGACATCGTCAGGCAGATCCGTGAAATCGAACAGCAGCGCCGGGTAGTTGCGCAGGCCGGTGCGCAGGACGATCCCGTCCGCAGGGTCCGGGGGCGTCGGCGCGATCTCGTGGAAGGTCGAGACGTCGGCGTAGGACGTCAGAAACACGGTCGTGTCCGGATCGACGAATTTGACGCTGAAGACCGGCGTGGCAATGGTGCCCTCGTCCAGGGGGTCCAGTTGGGTGCCGAACAACAGCATGTCCCGGGAGGCGTAGCCCACGAACGCCGTGTCCGCCGGCGCCCCCGACTGGATGAGGAAGCCCCTCTTTTCCCCCGCCGTGAACCAGTTCCAGAATTCGTCCGGGTCGATCGCGATATTCACACCGATCTCGACGTCCTCGACGTAATCCGTGTTGAGGTTCCAGGCGTTGAAGGCAGGGAGCGGGGCCGGATAGGCCGTGGAATCGAAGGGCGCATCGAGCTCGTGGACCTCGTACCACACCGCCGGTACTTCCGAAATCGGGATCGAGTCCGGGTCCAGGACCGGATGGCCATAATAGCTGGCCCGGGTCAGGCTCAATCTCACGAAGGCGATGTTGTCCCGACGAACGTTCTCCGCCGGGATCCCCGTCGTGTCCAGTTCGGCGAAGTCGAAGTTCAACAGGATGGACGAGCGCGTGCCGTTGCCGGAGCCCAGGTACAGCAGCTGCTGGTTCTCCAGGGGCACGTCCACATCCTCGATCTCCAGCGCGCCGAAGACCGGCAGCTCGCTCACCGCCAGGGGCACGAGGGTCGTGTCGAAGGTCGTCGTCACCAGGCCGTTGCCCACCTCGCTGGGCGAGTCGCTCGTGCAACCGGTGGCCAGGACGGTGGTCAGGCCCGCCAGCACCAGAGCCGCGAGCACCGCGCGCCGCGCCCCGGGGGACGTTCGATGAGTTGTTAGATCACGCAAGTATCGCTCCTGGTCAGCCGCCGGCCGGGATCCGGGCCGAGAGGCTGACGCGGGTGAACCCGCTCTGTTTAAGAATGTCGATCAGTTCCACGACGTCGCCGTGGGTCGCCTTCTCGTCGGCCCGCAGCACCATGCGATCCTCGCCGCCGGCGGCGTGCATCTGCTCCAGGATCTCCGGCAGGCGCCCCTCGCCGATGAGGGCCTCGTTCAGGAAGACGCGGCCGTCGCTGGTCAGGTACAGCACCGTCGGCGTGTCCACCGTCTCGCTGGCCGTGGCCGACCGGGGCAGAACCAGGTTCACCGCCGGTTGGTTCCGAAAGGTCGACGTCACCATGAAGAAGATCACCAGCAGGAACATCACGTCGATCAGCGAGGTGACGTTGATGATGAGGCCGCGCCCATTCTTTTCCTGCTTGAAGTTCATGCGCCTCCCCCGACCGCACCCTCGCGGGCCTGCCGACGTCGGCGCAGGGTGTCGAGCACCTTGGACGCGTAGAACTCCAGATCGAAGATGATACGGTCGGCCCGCCCGCTCAACCAGTTGTGGATGACCAGCGCCGGGATGCCGACCATCAGGCCCGCCGCCGTCGTGACCATGGCTTCGCTGATGCCCGAGGACAGGGTCTCGGGGTTGCCGAGGCTCGCCGTCGAGATGGTCGCGAAGACGCGGATCATGCCCACCACCGTGCCCAGCAGGCCCAGCAACGGCGACACCGCGGCCACCGTCTCGAGCACGCCCAGGCGTCGGGTGAGGCGTGTGGCCTCATGGCGCCCCGCCTCCTGCAACACGTCGCGGATGATGATCCAGTCGTTGTCCGCGTGGTCGAGCCCGGCCCTGACAATGTTGGAGAAGGGCCCCGGCTGCCGTTCGCAGATGGCGTAGGCCACGCTCAGGTCCTCGCTGGCCGACAACGTCTCCACGGCGCCGGCGATCTCGGGCACGACGATGCGTTTCCGGCGCAGCACGTACAGGCGTTCCACCACCACGGCCAGCCCCACGAAGGAGGCCAGGGCAATGGGGATCATCATGTATCGGCCCGCCAGGATCAGTTCCCACATGGACGTGTCAACCTTTCGGCAATTCCGGGGCCGGCGCGAAAAGCGCCGCCGTCGGGTTCGGGATCAATGCCGCCACGCAGGATAGTGCAGCGCCAGGGTGATCACAAGATTCTCCTCGGGAAAGTGGGGCGGCAGGGGCGCGTAGGGCGCGAAGGCCCGCAGCGCCGCCACCGACGCGTCGTGGAGCGACTCGTGCCCGTCGGTCTCCAGGACCTCGAGGGACGAGAGACGCCCGTCCCGCTCCACCACCATCCGGATCATGGTCATGCCATTGATGACGCCCAAGCTGTAGGCGTAGGGCGCTTTCCAGTGGCGGTGCAGCTCATTCTCGAATCGATTCATCCACGGGGCCCACTCCCATTCGATGGTGTTGAGGCTGAAATCCCCGTCGATGGCCACCCCCACGCCCACGTCGCCCCGGGCGGCCTGATCGAACTCGAAGCCCCGGTCGCCCAGGGCGGCTCGCTCACCTTCGCGGAGGATCGACGGTTGGGCACCCCCCCACCAGTCCTCCAGTTCGCGGCTTTCCTCGGCGGTCTCGGTGTCGTCCTCATCGCCTTCGGCGTCGCCGCCGGGTTCGGTGGTCTCGTCCGGCAGGGCCCACTCACCCAAACCGATCTGGGGATCGTTCTCCTGTTTCTCCGTGTCCGCGCCCTCGTCCCCGGCCCGGGGGCTGCCCGTGGCTTCCCGGGGGTCGGGCAGGACCTGCGGGGCGTAGGCCACGCCACCGGCGCCGTCGAGCTGCTCCTGCCGGATCTCGACCTTGGGCGCGATCCAATCCTCGTCCGCCGACGGGTTGGCGCTGTCGCCGTCCTTGCGATCGGCTGCCAGGGCGTCGTGCATGGCCAGGTAGTCGGCCCTTTCAGGGGGCGTCTCGCTGGCCAGACGATCGGGGATGGCGGTGTAGGCGGTGGGATCGTCCGACTCGGCCGCGGTCGCCGGGTCCTCGGGATCCACCAGGAAAAGCTCCACCTCGTCCGCGTACTCAGCC
>JAUUZX010000144.1 GCA_030592025.1 bacterium
CCATCATGATGGCCGCCACCGAGACCAACAGTCCGGTCATCGTGCAGGCCAGCCGCGGCGCGCGGTCCTACAGCGAGGACAACTACCTGCGCCACCTCATGCTCGCGGCCGCCGAGTTGAACCCGCATATCCCCATGGCCATGCATCAGGACCACGGCAACAGCCCGGCGACCTGCTTCAGCGCCATCGACCAGGGCTTCACGTCGGTCATGATGGACGGCTCGCTCCAGGAGGACGGCAAGACCCCGTCCAGCTACGACCACAATGTCGATGTGACGAAGCAGGTGGTGGCCAAGGCCCACGCCCTGGGCGTGACCGTCGAGGCGGAGATCGGTTGCCTGGGCGGCATCGAGGACGGCCACGGCGCCGGCCTGACCGGCGACGAGGCCCTGGCTCACCTGACGGACCCCGAAGAGGCCGAACGCTTCGTCGCCGACACCGACTGCGACGCCCTGGCCGTGGCCATCGGCACCAGCCACGGCGCCTACAAGTTCACCAAGAAGCCCACGGGCGACGTGCTGAAGATGGACCTCATTGCGGAGATCCACCGCCGCCTGCCCAACACCCACCTGGTCATGCACGGTTCGAGTTCGGTGCCGCGGGAGCTGCTGGACATCATCAACGAGTACGGCGGCGAGATGCCCGAGAGCTACGGCGTGCCTGTCGAGGCCATCCAGGAGGGCATCAAGCACGGGGTCAGGAAGATCAACGTGGACACGGACAACCGGCTGGCCATCACCGGGGCCATCCGCAAGGTCTTCGCCGAGCACCCGTCGAAGTTCGATCCCCGGGACTACCTCAAGCCGGCCCGTATCGCCATGGCCGAGGTCGTCAAGGCCCGCATGATCGCCTTCGGGCAGGCGGGGTGGGCCGACAAGGTGCCCACGGTCACCCTCGACGAGATGGCCAAGCGCTACTAGGAGGCGACCCTGCATGTACGGCAACCTCGGCGAGGTGCTGCGCCGCGAGCTCGACGCGATCCGCGACCAGGGGCTCTACAAGGAGGAACGTCTCCTTGAAGGGCCCCAGGGCGCGGAGATCACCGTCGGCGGCGAGACCGTCCTGAACTTCTGCGCCAACAACTACCTGGGCCTCGCGTCGGATCCGCGGGTGGTCGCGGCGGCGCGGCGCACCCTCGACACCTGGGGCTACGGTCTCAGTTCGGTGCGCTTCATCTGCGGGACGACGACGCTGCACAAGCAACTCGAAGAGGAATTGAGCGCGTTCCTGGGCATGGAGGACACCATCCTCTACGCGGCCTGCTTCGACGCCAACGGCGGGGTCTTCGAACCGCTGCTGGACAAGGACAGCGCCATCATCACCGACCAACTCAACCACGCGTCCATCATTGACGGTGTGCGCCTGGCCAAGGCCCGGCGCTTCATCTACGGGCACGCCGACATGGACCAGCTGGAGACCCGGCTCAAGGAGGCCCGGGACGCAGAATTCCGGCTCATCGTCACCGACGGTGTCTTCTCCATGGACGGCGATTTGGCGAAGCTACCCGAGATTTGCGACCTGGCCGACCGCTACGAGGCTCTGGTCCTGGTCGACGAGAGCCACGCCACGGGCTTCACCGGCCCGCGGGGGCGGGGCACCCACGAGAAGTTCGACGTGATGGACCGGGTGGACATCATCACCACGACCCTGGGCAAGGCCCTGGGCGGGGCCCTGGGCGGCGCCACCAGCGGCCGCCGGGAGATCATCGAGTGGCTGCGCCAGAAGAGCCGGCCCTACCTGTTCAGCAACTCCCTGCCCATGATGATCTGCGGGGCGACCCTCGAGGTGCTGAAGATCCTCCGCGAGGACCCGGAGCCCCTGCGCACCCTGGAACGCAACCAGGCGCGTCTGCGCGAGGGCCTGCGCGAGCTCGGCTTCGATGTCGAGGACGGGGACCATCCCATCGTGCCGGTGCATTTCCGTCGCCACGGGGACGATGCCATCATGGCCCAGAGCATGTCGCGGGATCTGCTGGCGGCGGGCATCTACTGCATCGGGTTCAGCTTCCCCGTCGTGCCGAAGGGGCAGGCGCGGATTCGCCTGCAGGCCTCGGCGGCCCATACGGATGAGCACATCGACCGCTGCCTCACGGCTTTCGCCGAGGTGGGCCGACGGCACGGGGCCATCTGACGGGGTTTCAAGCGGAGGTGATCGGCACCGGGGCGTGGGCGGCGATGCCGTCGGTCCAGGAGAGGCCTATTCCCGGGGGCTCGTGGGGGAGGGGAGCTCCGGCACGACATTTCGGTCTGGTGTTTGCAATTCAGACCTCCTTTGCCTATCATTCCGCCGCAACGTTCGCCCGCACGGATTCGCAACGCGGTCGAACGTGTCTTTTTGTAGCGGGCCGCCCCGCACAACGCCGACGGCCACGGTCGTCGCCAACGAGGAAGAGCCATGAGCGGAGATCAGAGCAGGATCGGGCGGATCAGGAACATCGGGATCAGCGCCCACATCGATTCCGGCAAGACGACCCTGACGGAGCGGATCCTCTTCTACACGGGGCGCATCCGCGCCATCCACGAGGTGCGCGGCAAGGACGGCGTGGGGGCGACCATGGATTCCATGGAGCTCGAGCGCGAACGCGGCATCACGATCCAGAGCGCTGCGACGTCGACGGTCTGGGACGACCACCACGTCAACATCATCGACACCCCGGGGCACGTCGACTTCACCATCGAGGTGGAACGTGCGCTCAAGGTGCTCGATGGCGCCATCCTCGTGCTGTGTTCGGTAGCGGGGGTGCAAAGCCAGTCCATCACGGTGGACCGCCAGATGAAACGGTACGCCGTGCCCCGCATCGCCTTCGTCAACAAGTGCGACCGTTCCGGCGCCAACCCGGCTCGCGTGGTTGAGCAGCTCTGCGAAAAGCTCAAGCACAACGCGGTGATGATGCAGATCCCCATCGGGCTCGAGGACAAGTTCGAGGGCGTGGTCGATCTCGTCACCATGCAGGCGTTCCGTTTCGAGGGCGAGAACGGCGAGAACGTTGTCGCGAGCGAGATTCCGGCCCACCTGCAGGTGGAGGCCGAGGCCCGTCGCGAGGCCATGCTGGATGCGGTGAGCATGTTCAGCGACGATCTCATGGAGGCCATCCTCGAGGACACGACCACCGAGGAGATGATCCACGACGCTGTGCGGACGGGCGTGTTGGCCAACGAACTGACCCCCGTCTTCATGGGCAGCGCCTACAAGAACAAGGGTGTGCAACTCCTGCTGGACGCCGTCACCCGCTACCTGCCCGCGCCGACGGACATCGACAACACGGCCATCGAGGTCCTCAAGGGCGGCGAGGAGAAGGAGTTCGTCCTGAGCAACAGCGAGGACGAGCCCCTGGTCTGCAACGCCTTCAAGCTCGAGGAGGGGTCCTACGGCCAGCTCACCTACGTGCGCGTCTACCGGGGCGCCCTGCGCAAGGGCGACGACATCTTCAACAGCCGCACGGGCAAGAAGGTGAAGCTCGGTCGCATGGGCCGCATGCATTCCAACGAGATGGAGGAACTCGAGCACGCCGCCGCCGGCGACATCATCGCCCTCTTCGGCATCGATTGCGCCAGCGGTGATACTTTCACCTCGGGCGACCGCATCAGCCTCTCGAGCATGCACGTGCCCGAACCGGTGGTCAGCCTGGCCGTGGTGCCGGACGACAACGCCGCCGCCGCCAAGATGAGCAAGGCCCTGCACCGCTTCACCCGCGAGGATCCCACCTTCCACACCATGGTGGACGACGAGACGGGCGACACCATCATCAGCGGCATGGGGGAGCTCCACCTGGAGGTCTACCTCGAACGCATCAAGCGCGAGTACGGCGCGGTCGTCCAGAGCGGCGCACCCCAGGTGAGGTACCGGGAAACCATCACCCGCACGGTGGAGTTCGACTACACCCACAAGAAGCAGACCGGTGGTTCGGGCCAGTACGCCAAGGTCCAGGGCACCTTCGAGCCCGCCGAGGACGGCAAGTTCCATTTCGAGAGCAAGGTTGTCGGCGGCCGCATCCCCACCGAGTACATCGGGGCCTGCAAGAAGGGCTTCGAATCCTCCATGGGGGAGGGCTCGTACATCGGGGCTCCGGTGCAGGGGATGAGCGTCTTCCTGCGGGACGGTGCTTCCCACGCGGTGGATTCGTCGGACATGGCTTTCAATACGGCCTGCCGGGCCACCGTGCGCAAGTTCTACGGCCAGGGCAATCCGGTGGCTCTCGAGCCGCTCATGCTCGTCTCCATCGAGGGCCCGACCGAGCACCAGGGCGACATCATCAAGACCCTGATGCAGCGGCGGGGTGTCATCGTGGGCACGACCGAGGACGAAGGCTTCATCCGCATCGACGCGAACGTTCCCCTGGCGGAGATGTTCGGTTATGCTTCGGTCCTGCGGTCGGCGACGGCGGGCAAGGCCGAGTTCACCATGGAGTTCGCCCGCTACGCGCCCGCCCCGGCGGAGGTGGCCGAAGAACTCGTGAAGGCATACCAGGAAAAGAAGGCCGAAGGCCGCTGATCCCGGACGGGACCGCAGAAAGCGAGAGAGGTAGACCATGCCCGAGAAGACCCTGATCGAACGCAGCCCCGTTCGTATCTTCGAGCGCGCCATCGGTGGTGGGCTCGGTGCCGGCAACATCGGCGTCGTCCTGTCCCGCAAGGGCGTTGGCAAGACGGGATTCCTGATCGGCCTGGCCATCGACCACCTGCTGCAGGGGAAGAAGGTGCTGTACATCTCCACCAAGGAGTCGGTGGAGCACATCAACGCCTTCTTCGACCAGATATTCCATGCCATGGCCGCGGCCCTGGACATGAACGAGGTGCCCCAGCGCCAGCTCCTGATGGAGCGCGGCCGCCACATCCTCGTCTACAACCGCGACTATTTCAGCGTCGAGAAGCTGGAGCAGTCCGTGGCCTTCCTGAAGGAGGCTGCCGGGTTCACGCCGGACATGGTCATCATGGATGGCGCGCCCCGCTTCGAGAAGACCGAGCAGTGGGAGATCGACGGCGTCCGCAAGCTCGGCGCCGAGTGGCAGGCCGAGGTCTGGACCACCGCCAACCTCCACCGTGAGGACCAGGAGACCGACGAGCGCAGCGTGCCGGTCGAGGTGGCCCGATTCGACGATGACCTGAGCGTCATCGTGCATCTCTGCCCGGAGAGCGACCAGGTCCGGGTGCGCATCACCAAGGAACACGGCAACGCGGAGATCGCGCAGGTGCAGATGGGCCTCGACCCCCGCACCCTTCTGCTGCGCTGGCGGTAGACGCGACCCGGGACGACCAGGCAGCAGGGAACAGATCGACGGCGGCCGCGGGATCTTGCCCGATGGCCGCCGTTCGCGCATAATGGTGGGGACGCCCAAGGGGGGCCGTCGAAGGAGCGCATGGGCATGGACAGCACCGCCGTCACCGCCAACCTGGAACGCGTGCGCGAACGTGTGCTCCGGGCCTGTGCTACTGCCGGTCGCGCGCCGGACACGGTGCGCCTGGTGGCGGTCTCCAAGCGCATCGCGGACGACCTGGTGGTGGCCGCCTGCGCCGCCGGCCAGCTGGACCTGGGCGAGAATCGTCTCCAGGACGCCCTGGCCCGGCAGCAGGAC
>JAUUZX010000384.1 GCA_030592025.1 bacterium
CCAGGGAGATGGTCGAGGTCAGGGCCAGGGGGTAGTAGAAGCGGTGGATGTCGCGGTAGGTCGGCGGGTCCACGGCGGGTGTGGCCAGCAGGTGGCGGATCGTCCCGTGGGTCATGACGCGGCTGGCCACGGCTTCGGCCAGCACACCACCGGTCAGGGCGCAGGCGCCGACCCAGGCGCCGGGCATGTCCGTCCCCCGCCAGGCGATGAGGGTGACGGTGGCCATGGTGACCAGACGGACCACCGTGCCCCAGGCCACCCGTCGGGTCAGGCCATTGCGGATGAGGGCACCTTGGCAGAAGCGTCGGTAGCCGATGGCTGCCGGCCAGGGCAGGAGGATCATCAGTGCGGTGCGAGTGAGGCGGGCGACCTCCGGGTCGAGCCGGATGGCGTCCAGGGCCACGAACTCCCACACCGGTTCCCAGATCAGCAGGAGCATGGCCAGGGTGATGCCCCCGTTGAGCAACCAGGTGAAGTTGCGTAGGCGGCGGTAGCTGGTGTCTCCGTCCACGAGGGCCGTGGCGGCGCTCATGATCATGATGACCGGGGCCTCGACGATGATCGCCAGGGCAAAGGCGACGCCGTAGGCCGCCAGGTTGAACTTGGGATCGGGCAACCGCGCGATCACGGCGGCGAGGAAGGGGCCCTCGACGGCCATCATCAGCCACGTGGCCTGCAGGGGTAGCCAGAAGCGGGCGATACCGCGGAGGGGTTCGGGAGCGTTCATGGGACGAAGGTACGCCGCCTCGGAGGGAAGTCCAGGGGCGGTCGGGGGGCAGGGAAATCTGTACAAAACCCCCCGGGACGGGAACTGCCCCGGTGCCCTAATAAAAAAATAACACATGAACCTGAAACCTCCCCTCAATATCGCGGTCTATTGAATATATAGAATCATGTATGCTGTTTCATAAAGTGTGAAAAGGGTGCAACTTGGGGTGTCTGGAATAGTTGATAATTAGTGTCATCTATATAAGAACCAACGGATTACGGAGTATGTCATGGAACCATCACAAATAAACCCTAGTGAAGTGGTGGGGGAATGCCGAAGGTTGTTGGGACATTAACATTCGCGGGACGTGGTCATCGTCCCAACCAGAAGAGGAGATCCCCCATGAAGGCCGCCCTGAAGTTGATAATGATCCTGGCGCTGAGCGCGCTCGTGTTCACCGGTTGCTCCGATGATTGCGACGACACCACCACGCCGGCCGCGGACATCCCGACTCTCGAGTTCGCCGGTTCGGACGCGTGCATCGGTTGCCACTCCGACGAGCACGCCAAGTGGGTCCAGTCCGGTCACCCCTACAAGCTGACCAAGATCCTGGGTGAGTCCCCGGACGCCCTCTTCCCGGCCCTCTCGCACTTCCCCAACGACCCCGTGCTGCCGCCCGCCGGCTACACCTGGGCGGACATCAGCTACACCATCGGTGGCTACGGTTGGAAGATGCGTTGGCTCGACAGCGACGGGTTCATCATCACCCAGAACGCCGACACCCAGTACAACTTCGAGGACGGGTCGCGGGTGGCCTACCACGCCGACGACCCCATCGGCAGCAAGCCCTACGACTGCGGTCAGTGTCACACCACCGGTTGGGTGGCTGACGACGACTACGGCGTAGCCAACGATGACGGCGATCTGACCGACAACCAGGACGGACTGCCGGGCATGGCGGGCACGTTCCTCGCCGGCGGCGTCCATTGTGAGCAGTGCCACGGTCTGGGTAGCCGCCACGTGGCCTCCCCTGAGGACTTCCGCATGTCGAAGGATCGTTCGTCGGCCATGTGCGGCGAGTGCCACACCCGTGACGCCGAGAACCGCATCGCGGCGAGCGGTGGCTTCATCAAGCACCACGAGCAGTTCGACGAGTGGTCCCACTCGCCCCACAACAGCGCCGTCGGTTGCAACGATTGCCACGATCCCCATAGCTCCGTGAAGTTCGACAACGCATCGGCCGATGGCGGCATGGGCGCTGCGGGCGTGGGCACGTTCACCTCCTGCACCGACTGCCACATCACCTACGCCGGGGTCAACCAGAAGCACAACAGCGTGCCCGGTTGCGTGAGCTGCCACATGCCGAAGGCCTCCAAGTCGGCCATCGCGGCCAGCACCTACGTCGGTGATATCCGCACCCACATCTGGAACATCAACACCGACGCCGTCGGCCGGACCGAGGGCTTCTTCAACGGGGACGGCAACCTGGTCCTGCAGGACGAGGGCGGCCAGGCCGCGGTCACCCTGGACTTCGCCTGCTACAGCTGCCACGCCAGCGAGGTCGGTGGCGACGGCATGGCCCGCTACCTCACCCTGCAGGAGCTGTCGGACTTCGTGACCGGTGCCGACGGCAACGGCCCGATCCATCCCCAGCCCGTCAAGAAGGTCGCCTCGCGGTAACCTGAAGCGGCAGAGATCTCAACCAGCGACCGGGGAAGCATGTGCTTCCCCGGTTGTTTTTTGGTAGGATGCTCGCCCAGCATCCCGGCATCCACCCAGGTCGGGACCTGCAGCGATGGACGGCCCCCCGGTGGTTTCCCGAGTCGCACCCATGAACCGAAAGGAACGGCAACGTGGCTGAACTGATCCGACCCCATGGCAGTGACAACCTCATGCCCCTCCTGCTCGAGGGCGATGCTCTCCAAGCCGAGGTGTCCCGCGCCGCGAACCTGCCCCAGGTGCCCATCACCAGCCGCGAAACCGGCGATCTGATCATGCTCGGCATCGGCGGCTTCACGCCCCTGACCGGGTTCATGGGCAAAGCCGACTGGAAGGGTGTTTGCGAGAACATGGCCCTGGCCAACGGCGTCTTCTGGCCCATCCCCATCACCTTGAGCGTCGACCAGGACGTGGCCGACGGTCTCGCTGACGGAGCCGAGATCGCCCTCGTCGCCGAGAACGGCGACCTCATGGCCACGATGAAGGTGGAAGAGAAGTACGTCATCGACCGCGCCTTCGAGTGCGAGCACGTCTTCACCACCACCGACGAGGCCCATCCGGGTGTGAAGGTGGTCATGGCGCAGAAGGCCGTGAACCTGGGCGGACCGGTGAAGGTGCTCAGCGAGGGCGTCTTCCCCACGGAATTCGCGGGCATTTACCAGCGCCCCACCGAGAGCCGCGCCGTCTTCGCGGAGCGGGGCTGGAAGACCATCGCCGCGCTCCAGCTCCGGAACCCCATGCACCGCAGCCATGAGTACCTGGCCAAGATCGCGCTGGA
>JAUUZX010000244.1 GCA_030592025.1 bacterium
ACTTCGAGCCCGAGTCCCCGGGACGAAACCATTCCCCTCGACGAGCCCCGCGAGGTGCCATGATGTCCAAGATCCTTCTTCTATCGCCCGTGGTCCTGATCATGATCGCCATCGGGGTCGCTATCGGGGTTGACGCCGGGGTCTGCATGGCGGAAACCGACGAGCGCACCGACCAGGAACTGAAGCGCGAGTTGCGCACCATCGAGGGTGAGATCTCGCGGCACGAGGCGCTGTCCGTCAAACTGGAGCGCGCCGGCCGCAGCAGCAGCAACGCCGACCGCAGCCACACCATCGCCGACCTCCAGAAACACATGGAAAAGGTCATGCACCGTCGCGAGGAAACGATCGGCGAGAAGTACACGATCCTGCGGCGCAGCACCGAGGTCACGACCGGGTTGACCGACGCCGCCAAGGTGGGCACCCCCATCGCCAACAAGGACACCCGCCGTCGCCTGCGCAAGGGCGAGGCCGAGGATCTGCCGGAGCCCGTGCGACGGCTGGCCCGCATCCAGGGCATCGTGCTGAGCGCCGGTCTCATCGAACGGTCGGCGGTCGAGCGGCAGGGCAACAACTTCGAACGCTACGGGGAACTGGTGCGTGACCTGGGCGACATCCTCGCCGGGGAGAAGTTGCAGGTGGTGGCCGAGCAGGCGCGCCGTACCCGGGTCGAGGCCCGGGCCGACTCCGTGCGGGCCGCCCGCTACCGCGACTGAAGGGCTTCCGGGTCAAAAACCGCGGCCTGCGCCGATGCCGTGAGCCATGCGGATTGCGCGTCGTCGAGGCCGCAGGCCGCGACCACCGCGGCGAATTCCCCCGTCAGGTCCAGGCCGAACAGTGTGCGGTCGTCCGTGTTGAGGCTGCAGGGCACGCCCGCGGCGAGGAAGGCCGGCAGGGGGTGGTCCTCCAGGCGCTCCACGGCGCCCGTGGCCACGTTGGAGCGGGGGCAGGCCTCGATGTGCACCCCCCGGGCCGCCAGCAGGGCCAGGAGCACCGGGTCGGCACCCGCCGCGACCCCGTGGCCGATACGCGTCGCCCCGCACAACTCAACCGCTTCCCGCACCGAGCGCCGGGCCGCCTCCCCCATGGTCGGCACCTCGCCCGCGTGCACCGTCACACCCAACCCCTCGGCCCGCACGTCGGCGAAGACACGGGCGAAGTTGGACGCCGGGCCCGCCGCCTCGTCGCCCCCCAGGCCGAAGCCCACCACGCCGAGATCGCGCCCCGCCAGGGCTGCCGCCTCCCAGGCCTGCCAGGCCGCATCCTCGCCCCACTGCCGCACCGCGTCGGGCAACCAGCGCAGGACCACGCCGCTGGCAGCCTCCACTTCCTGGGCGGCGTCGGCCAAAGCTCGCTGAACGGTACGTGGAGGTATCTCTCGCCGCAACAGGACGCCATAGGACACGGTGACCTCGGCGTAGACCACGCCGTCGTCCGCCAACTGCTTTCCCAGGTCGACCGCGACCTCGCGGAAATCGTCCGGGGTGCGCAGAAGGGTCGTGACGTCGCGGAAGAGGCGGAGGAAACCATGGAACCCGTCGAAGACGTAGCTCTCACCGCCGGCATCGAGGCAGGCCGTGGGCACGCCGGGTTGCCCGTGACGGTCGGCCAGGGCGATCAGGCGCGCAGGCGTCACCGACCCCTCCAGGTGGGTGTGGAGTTCGACGCGGCCGTCGTTCATGGTGCGGGCCACCCACGGACTTCAGGGCGAACATCCTGGATCATGATCTCCGGCCAGAGGGCTAACTCGTGCATGGCACGGACTTTGCATAGAACATGGGTCGACACGCGAACACCTCCGGTCTCGGCGGTGGATCGTCCCCGGACCGTGAAAGGCAGGGCATCCCAGCGGGTTGAACGGGCATTCTGCACGATTCGGCGTTCATCCTAGCACCTCGCCTCGACCCGGTCATCCGCCCAAGGGACGGAAACGGGAGAAATCACTTGATCCGGCCCGCCACCCTGATGCACATTGGGCGGGATCTCGCCGCAGGAGCCGTCGTTACGACGGTCGAGCAAAGGGCCTCGATGCTGAAATTCATGCGCTTTTTCACCCACAAGGGCAACATTGCCGTACCGCTCCTGGCCCTCGCCGGCCTGGTGTTCTTGGCGGGATCCGCCTTCTTCGGGGTCCAGGGCAACGACGCCACGCTCGCCGATGGCGTGGGCGGTCCGGCCGAAGCCTCCCTGGCGGTCGTGCTGGGCCACGACATGAGCCCCTCGCCGGCTATCGGAACCATCGCGCGCCCCGACCGGACACCGCCCCTGCCCCTCGAGGAGCTGGGCCCTGTCTTCCAGCCCGACCTGGGCCCCGTGGAGATGCGGATCCGCACCGGCGAGACCCTGTACGACGCCCTCGCCGCCCGTGACATTGCCCACGGCGACATCATGGCCCTGGTCAAGGCCTGCAAGGGCTTCCGGGACCTGACCAAGGTCCGCACCGGCGAGCGCTTCCGGATCCACACCGCCCCCGACGGGGGTTTGCGCTCCTTCGGCTTCGACCTGGACATCGAGAGCTACGTCGACTGGGTGCGCGAGGGCGACACCTACGTCCGCCATGACGGCGCCTACCCCGTGGAGCGGCTCCACAAGGGCATCAGCGGCACCATCGATCTCTCGCTCTACGCCAGCCTGCAGGACCTGGGCGCGCCCCTGGCCCTGGCCGCCAAGCTCAACGATATCCTCGGCTGGGACGTGGACTTCAGCCGCGACCTGCGGCAGGGCGACACCTTCCGCATCCTCTACGACGAGGTGTGGAAGGACGGCGAGGTCGTCCGCACCGGCGCGATCACGGCGGTGGAGTTCGTCAACCGCGGCAAGACCCGCCGGGCCTACCTGTTCACCGACGCCGACGGCAAGCCGGGCTACTACGACCCCCAGGGCGGCAACCTCCAGAAGCAGCTCATGCGCGCGCCGCTGGAGTACTCCCGGGTCAGCAGCAAATTCTCGTACAAGCGCTTCCACCCGGTGCTCAAGCGCTGGATGCCCCACCTGGGCGTCGACTACGCGGCCCCCATCGGCACCCCCGTGCGGGCCGGCGGCGACGGCACCATCGTGACCGCGGCCACCAAGAAGGGCAACGGACGCTATGTCCACATCCGCCACAACAACCGCGAGTACGAAACCTACTACCTCCACCTTTCGCGGTTCGGCAAGGGCATCCGCAAGGGTGTGAAGGTCAGCCAGGGCGAGATCATCGGCTACGTGGGCGCCACCGGCTACGCCACGGGCCCGCACCTGGACTACCGGGTGAAGCGCAGCGGTCGCTTCGTCGACCCCCGCCGCCTCAAGCTGCCCGCGGCCGCCCCGGTGCCCGCGGAGTTCCACGACACCTTCCTGGCCCAGGGCCTCATGTACGATGCGGCGCTGGCGAAACTGCCCCTGGGCACCCCGGTCACGGTGCCGGACGAGGCCCTCGCCACGATCCCGGTCGAGAAGACCGACGTCTACGCCGCCCGCGAACTGCCCGCCGGACTCCGCGCCCTACCCTGACAACCCGGGCCCGCGCCAACGACAAAGAGCCCCGGCCGTTCCGGGGCTCTTTCCGTATCTGCGTCGGTTCGCGTCAGTTGGCGAGCGCGCGTCCGGTGACCAGAAGCGTGGCCGGGATCTGCAGCAGGCGGCCGTCGGCGGGATTCCACAACCCCACCGGCCCCTCGAGGCCTGCCTCCTGCACGAGGTCGCCGGTTCCCGGGGGCAACCGGCCCGGCACGAGTCGGCCCACGTGGAGCTCACGCCTGGACGGCGGGTCGATGGTCACGAAGACCAGGCGTAGGCGCTCGTCGTCCGCCAGCACGGCAGCGTCGTCCGTCGGCGGCAGCACCGACAGGATGGTCAGGCGCTCCAGCCCCACGACGGTGCTCTGGACCGTGTTGGTCAGGCCCTTGTCCACGGGCTGGGGCAGGACGGCGTCCCACTGGTGACGCCCCTCGAAGCGCACCTTCTGCGACGGGTCGCGCGCCATGCGCAGGAGAACGCCGGCGGATCCCCACAAGGTGATCGTGTCCGTCGCCAGGGGGTGGAAATCCAGGGCCCTCACGTCGATGAAGTCGCCCACAGGCTGCTCCAGGGGCGCCACGGCCTCGCGCCGCGTGAGCAGGGGATTGCCCCGGCGCAGGGCGGGCACGACCTTCTCGTCCAGGGGCTCACCGAACGCGATGACCAAGTGGTCGGGGTCGTCGGTCATGGGGTCCGGATCGATGCCGGTCCCCGACAGGACGACGCGCTGCCACACCGGGTCGAGCCCCCAGTCCCGGATGTAGCCCGGGGCCTCGATCGCCTCGACGAAGTTGCGCACATTGGTGTGGCTCACCGCGTACAGGAGGCCCCGCAACCGGCGGGTGTCGGCCTTGACCAGCGGCGTGCCGTCCTGTGAGCTCCTGCGGTCGTCGTAGTGGGC
>JAUUZX010000164.1 GCA_030592025.1 bacterium
GCCACCGCACCGGCGAGCAGGGCGAAAAAGACCCGCCGGGGCCGGACGAGGCGGAAAGTGTCCAAGGCCATGAGGCCGAAGAGGAAAAGCTGGACGGGGACGAGGGCCACGAGGACACGCAGCACCGGTTCCAGACTGAACAGGGTGTCAGTCGAATTCAAAGATGCCCTCGAAGCCGGCCAGCGCGAGGACCTCGCGCAGATGGGGGCTGAGTCCGGTCAGGATGAGGCCCGCGCCGGCCTGGGTCAGGCGCCGTTGGGCCGCGACCAGGACACCGAGGCCGATGCTCGCGATGTAGTCGAGGTGGGAGAAATCGAGCCGCGCGGTGGTGTCGACAGCGGCCAGGAATTCCCGGGCCACCGGCGCGCTGACAGCGTCGAGGCGTCCTGCCAGGGCAATCGTACCTTCAGCTTCACGCCGGATGTCGAACACGGAATCAGCCTCCTTCGAGGGGCCACAACTCCTGGAGATTGCGCGACGCCTCGGCCTCGCGTTGCAGCAGGTCGGCGATCGAGGTCTGCTCGAGCACCTCGGCCACCCGGTCGCCCAGGTGTTGCCACACGGGACGCAGTCCGCAATCGCCGGTGCGCGGGCAGTCCGGCGGTTCACCGTTGCCGCAGGGAAAGGTGAACACGTCGTCGCCACTGATGGCCTGCACGACGGCCGCCGTCGAGATGCCCCCGGGCTCGTCCGCCAGCACGTAACCGCCGTTGCGGCCGCGCACGGCCTCCACCACGCCACCCCGCCTCAACATGCCCAGCAGCTTGGCCACCGTGGGCTCCGGCAACTGCTCGGCGCCGGCCAACGTGGCCAGGGTCTGCTGGTTGCCCGTCACGGCCAAACGCATGACCAGACGGACGGCCTGTTCCTCGGCCCGGGTCACTCGAAACATGCTACCTCCCACATGCCGTGCCTGACAAGACCTGCTTGCGGTCCTGTCGCCGGCAAAAATACTTGAGTTCATTTATCAGAATTTAACACGGCCCATGGGGACCGCAACCCCGGGGAGCTCAGTCGGGCACCATGATCTGCGATGCCAGGTGGTGGTCGTACATGTCCGCGACCCGACTCTGGAGGTCGGCGTGGGCCCGCGCGCGGGTCAGGGCCCCGAAGTAGGGCTTCAACTCGTCGAAACGGAACGCGTCCTTCCGGACCATGAGCAGGAGGCGTGCTTCGAGGACGCTGTCGGGGCGGGCGCGGGCCAGCAAATCCTGCGGCAGGCCGAGGGTGGTCAGGAGGAAAACAACGCTGTCCGCCGGGGTGGGCCGCAGAACATCTGCCGAGGCCTCGGCGACCCGGATCCGCCAACCCTCCTGCCACCACTCGTTTGGCGGTGGAGTCGCGGGCACGGGCCGGGTCGGCGGCTCCGGGACCTCACGAGGCGGAACCACCTCGATCTCCGGCGGTGGCTGCAGCACCAGCCAGGGTCGGGGCGCGGGCGCATCACGATGGGCGACGGAGTTCCCTGCTGAAAATATGAAACCGAACCATGAAACGGGGGTCAGCAACGCGCCGGCCAGGAAGAGTCCCAGGGACAGGGCGATGGACGCCGGCCAGCGCCAGGGATCGCCGCGGCGGCGACAGTATATTCCCCGGCTGGTCAAGGGTCCTCGTAGGCCAGGCGCCCGCGGGTGATCGACGCCTCGTGCCCGGCCAGCAGCAGCCCCAGGTCGTCGTCGATGCCCGCCGCCGTGCCCGTGATCAAGGGTCCATCACCATCGTCCGGCCACACCGCCACCGGGCGCCCCCGGGCATCGTCCGCCGCCCGGTAGGCCGCGAGCAGGGGGCCAGGACCCTGGGCGAGCCACTCCTGCCAGCGGTCACGGACCGCATCCAGCACCGCCACGGTCACCTCCCGCAGGGCCAGGGGCCGCGGGGACCAGGCGTCGAGGCAGGTGGCCCCGGAAGTGAAGCGGTCCGGGGCAAGGATCGGCGCCGTCGCCACGTTGAGGCCGATCCCCAGGTGGACCGCCTCGCAGAGACCATCCCGGGTGCGGGTGGAGGTGAGCACACCGGCCAGTTTGGCCCCGCCGACGACCACGTCGTTCACCCACTTGAGGCCGTTTGCGGGCGCATCGGGCACGAGAAGGCCCACGGCGTCGAGGGTCGCCACCGCAGGCAACGCGTTGAGGACAGGGCCTGGCGTCGGCAGGGGGGCCTCGGGCAGCAGGAGCAGACTGAGGTGGAGGTTGCCGGGCAGGGCGGCCCAAGGCCTCCCGTGCTGGCCGTGGCAGGTGCCGCTCCGGCCGACCACGCACCACACCGGGCCCGGCGCCGAGGCCGTCGCCGCCACGTCCCGCAGGGCATCGTACTGGGACGACGCGGCTCGCTCGACCACGAACCCCCGTTGCCAGAAGTCGTCGGGACCGGCCGGAACCACCACCGCCAGGGGGTCCACCCCCGGCGCCAAACGCTCCCACAGGAGCCGGTCAAAGGGCGTGTTGGCCCCTGCCGAGGCCGATTCGGTGATCGAAGACACCCCCACTCCGAAATAGCCCAGATGGTCGACAAAGATCAGCATGGTCTCCTCCCGGACTATCGCAACCCCGCACCTGGCCACGGGTTCCACCAGACATGAAAAGCCCTTTGCACGTCTCGTGGGGGCTGTGGTACAGTCCCGCCGTTCGACTTTTACCCGTTTTTCATGCGACGCCACCTCGGCAGGTGGCATGAATTCCGGGCCTTCCCCGCGACCCATTCCGAGGAGGCAACATGCGGAAACGGATCGTCATCGCCGCGTTGGTGACCGTTTGGTCCCTGGCAGGCGTTCATGGCGCGCACGCCACCGGTTTCAGCATTTACGAAGCCGGTTCCCGCGCCACCGCTCTCGGCTGCGCGTTCACCGCGACAGCTGACGACGGATCAGCCCTGTTCTACAACCCCGCCGGCCTGTCCTTCATGGAAGGCACCAAGGTCGACCTCAACATCATGCCCATCGCGCCGGCGTTCAAGTTCGCCGAGGCGGAAAGCTTCGCCAGCGGCGATCCCGCCACGAGCGAATCGGCGGATCAGGTCTTCCCCGTACCGGGCGCCTTCGTGACCCACAACCCGGGTGGCCAGTTCGCCTTCGGTATCGGGCTGTACGCCCCCTTCGGCCTGGGCGTCGAGTGGCAGGAGCCCAATACCTGGATCGGTCGCCAGGCCAGTCACGACGTGACCATCGAGACCGTCTACGTCACGCCGGCGGTCTCCTACCGGGCCACCGAGCAGTTCGCCATCTCCCTGGGCCTGGACGTGGCCCACCAGAATCTGAACCTCAACCGGTTCACCCTGGACCCCACGACCGGCCAGAATTCCATCAGCCAGGAGATCGATGGCAGCAGTGACATCAACATCACGCCTACGCTGGGCCTCATGTACCGGCCCGACGAAAAGCTCTCCTTCGGCCTCATGTACCACCACAAGAAGACCATGAAGTACGAGGGCGGCGACCTGACCCTGACCAACGTCGGCGAGGCCGGCACGCCGGCCGAGACCTTCGCCAACACTCTGCTGAGCTCCGTCGGCGGCGACCCCGACAAGCTCGAAAGCGAGATTTCCTCGGAGCTGAACCTGCCCTGGATCCTCAGCCTGGGCGCCAGCTACCGCTTCACCCCCAAGATGCGGGGCGAGGTCAACTACGTGCGGTTCGGCTGGAGCGAGTTCGCGGAGCTGGCCCTGAACACGGAATACGAGGACCTCGACCAGACTCTCCACTTCGACTACGAGGACAGCTGGCAGATCCGGGCGGGCTTCGAGTACGCGGCCACGCCCAAGGTTGACCTCATGGCGGGTTACGTGCGGGACAACACGCCCCAGCCCCTGTCCTCGGTCAGCCCCATTCTGCCGGACAGCGACCGTAACGACTACTCCCTCGGCGCACGCTACAAGGCCGACAAATGGGACTTCAACATCAGCTACATGGTTGTCGTCGGCGAGGAACGGACGAACATCGAGAACGGCGTGACCGCCGCCGGTTCGGCCACCTACCCCACCGGCACATACAAGTCCATCGCCAACATCTTCGGATTCGGCGTGGGCTATCACTTCTAGAGGAGGTGCGGCAATGAAGAAGACACTCTTTCCCTACCTGATGATGGTGATCGTGCTGACCCTCCTGCCCACGGGCTGCAGCGTCGACGATCCCGACAGTCCCACGAGCCTGCGGACCCCCACGGGCACCCAGGTCTTCAAGACCTACGTGGCCATCGGCAACAGCCTGACCGCAGGCTACATGGACAGCGGCCTGATCGAGAACGGGCAGATGAACAGCTTCCCCCTCCAGATCGCCCAGCAGATGGGCCTGGCCGGCGAGGACTTCACCCAACCCTGGGTGTCCTTCCCGGGCATCGGCTCCACGAATGTGGGCGACGGCATGGTGTCGGGTGTGCTGCACTTCAACGGGACCACCATCCTCCCCGTCGCCGTGACGCCCGAGGACAACGTGATGGGCCTGCTCCTGGCTGTGGCCCAGCCCACGCCCTACCACAACCTGGGCGTGCCCGGGGCCTACGCGGCCGACCTCCTGAACACCATCGACCAGGCCACGAGCGTGGGTGACAACCCGTTCTTCGAGTTCATCAACCGGGCCACTCTCTACGATAATATCGAGAAGAACGCGATCGTGTTGGACTTGGATGGCGTGACCCCCAAGGCCATCACCTACCAGACCGCCTCGACGGGCTGGCAGGCCATCGCCAAGGGCCCGACGCTGCTGACCCTGTGGATCGGCAACAACGACGTTTTGTTCGGAGCCACCAGCGGCAACCCGACCACGGACAACATGACCGACCCCAATCAGTTCGCTGCCACCTTCAGCGATCTCATGCAGGTGACGGCCGGCGGCCTGGTGGAGCGCACGGGCTTCCCGGCGACGATCATCGTGGCCAACCTGCCCAGCATCACGGACACGGCGTTCTTCCTCACGGAAGAGACGTTCAATGCGGTGCTGGCGTCGAATTCCGGTGGCTTGTTGACCTCATGGCCCGCCGGCTACGACGAGGATGATGTCCAGCTCCTGACGTTCCCGGTGCTGTCCTGGATCCAGAACCCGGCCAACTTCGAAACGCCCATCCCGTCCTACTACACCATCACCAGCAGCGAAGAAACCCTCGTGGCCACCTACATCGGTGGGTACAACGGCGCCATCGCCCAGATCGTCGCGGGGATCAACGCCAGCGGCCTGGCCAAGGTGGGGCTCGTGAACATGAACCAGATCCTGAGCGACGTCCCGGCCATGAACAAGACCCACTTCATGCTGCTGCTGCCCGAGGTCGGGGGCGACGTGGC
>JAUUZX010000006.1 GCA_030592025.1 bacterium
GTCGTCCTGGGTTCCCTGCTGGCCGACGTGGCCTATCGCTGGGCCGACCCCCGGGTGCGCCTGGGCGGAAGGGGGCGGGCGTGAGTAAGCGCGTATCGGCAGGCATGGTGGGGGTGACCATCTGCGGCGTGTTGGCGGTGGTGGCCCTGGCCGCGCCCCTCCTGGCCCCGGGTGATCCGGCGGCCCTCGGCACCGCGGGCGAGGAACTGCAGGCGCCCTCCTTCGATCACCCCCTGGGCACGGATATCCTCGGGCGTGACGTCCTCAACCGCCTGGTCCACGGCAGCCGGGTTTCGCTCCTGGTGGGCTGGCTGAGCGTGGTCCTGTCGGTGATCCTGGGCACGGCGGTGGGGGTGGGGGCGGGGCTCGGTCCCGGCTGGCTCGACCGCACGCTCATGTTGGTGACCGATGCCTTCCTGGCCTTCCCCCGGGTTTTTCTCGTGCTCCTGTTGGTTTCCCTGGCCTCGCCATCCCTGCCGCTGGTCATGGCGGTCCTGGGCCTGACAGGATGGATGGGCATAGCGCGCCTCGTGCGGGCCGAGACCCTCAGCCTGCGGGAACGGTCGTTCGTGGAGGCGGCGGAGGGGTTCGGCCTGGCGCCGTGGCGGGTGGCCTGGTCCCACGTGTTACCGCACCTGGTGGGCACGATCCTCGTGGCGGCGAGCTTGCGCGTGGGCAGCGCGATCCTGACCGAAAGCTTCCTGAGCTTCCTGGGTCTGGGCGCCCAGGAGCCCACCGTGAGTTGGGGCGCCATGATCCAGCAGGGCCGTGGCGTCCTCGTCGAAGGCTGGTGGTTGACGACCTTCCCGGGCGTGGCCCTGACCCTCACCGTCGTGGGGTACAACCTGCTCGCCGACGGCCTGCGGGCCCGTTTCGAACCGCGGCGGGATCGGGAGGTGCCCCGTGACTGAACTCATGAGACTGCGGGACCTGCGTGTGGACTTCGCCAGGGGGAGAGACCTGCCACAGCCGGTGTTGCGGGGCGTCGACCTGAGCATCGATGTGGGCGAGGCTGTGGCGTTGGTCGGCCCCTCGGGCTGCGGCAAGACCATGACCGCGCTGGCCATGTGTGGCCTGCTGCCTCCGGATTCCCTGCGGGGCGAGGTGCTCTGGCGGGGGCAGGTGGTCGGTTCGGCCGGAGGGCCGCGCTGGCGTGATATCCGCGGACACGGCGTCACCTTCATGCCCCAGGACCCGAGCGCGGGGCTGAACCCGGTCCTGCGTGTCGGGGACCAGATCGCCGAGACGGTCCGGCGGCATCATGGCCTGGGTGCGGGGGGTGCCCGGCGTCGCGCGGTCGACCTGCTGGCCGAGACCCGCGTCCCGGAGCCCGAGCGGTGCGCCCGGGCGTGGCCCCACGAACTCAGCGGCGGCATGCTGCAGCGGGCGGTGCTGGCGGCGGCCCTCGCCTGCGACCCCGCGCTGCTCGTGGCCGACGAACCCACCACGGCCCTCGACCCCATGGTGCAGGCGACGATCCTCCGGCTGATCGATGATCTGCGCCGCGAACGGGGGATGGCCCTGCTCTTCATCAGCCACGATCCCGATCTGGTGCGGTTGCTCACCGACCGTGCCGTCCATCTGGTGGAGGGCCGCACGGCGGCGGCGCCACAGGTGGTGCGGCCGGTGGTGCGGGAGCGGAAACCGGCGGAAGCGGACGGGGAGACGGTTGTCGACGGCCAAGGCCTGGTCGCGCGCTACGATCGCTGGTCGCGCCCGGCGGTGGGGGGTGTCGACGTCGCGCTGCGGGCGGGCAGGATCGTCGGGCTGGCCGGCGGTTCGGGCAGCGGCAAGACGACCCTGGCCCGGATGCTCGCCGGATTCCTGCGGCCGGAATCGGGCAGGGTGGACGTGGGGGGCGAGGATCTCCACTCCCTGGGGGGCGCGCACTTCCGTCGGGCACGGCGGGGAGTCCAGTTGCTTTTCCAATCGGCGGGCGCCTCCCTCGACCCCCGCCAAACGGCTGCCGGAAGTCTGGTTGAGGCGGGGGCGGAGTTGAGTGTTGTCGGTGACCTCCTGAAGGAGGTGGGGCTTTCCGCTGACCTGGGCGGACGCCTTCCCCACCAGCTCAGCGGCGGGCAGGCCCAGCGTGTGGCCCTGGCCCGTTGCCTGGCGGTCAGGCCGCGAGCGCTCATCGCCGACGAGCCCACCAGCGCCCTCGACCGGGAGGCGGCGGCGCGCATCCATGAGTTGTTGGCGGGGATCGCGACCGGGCGTGGCCTCGCGTTGCTCATCGTGTCCCATGACCTGCCGGCCCTGCTGGCGGTGTGCGACGAGATCGTCGTCATGCAGCAGGGGATTATCCTGGAGCGTTTCGCCCCGTCGCGACCCGAGGCGCCGGCCCATCCCTACACGCGGTCATTGCTCGCCGTGGCCCCCTCCCGGCTGGTCGGCGATGCCGCGCTCTGGCGTGGGTTGCGCGGGCCTGCGCGGAAGGCTGCGAAGGGGGGAGGGGAGGGGTGCCCTCATGCGACGGCTTGCGACATCGCCAAGGATCAATGCCACAGCAGGTTACCGGGTCTTGAAAGAGTCGCTCCCGGTTGGTTCCTGCGGTGTCCCGAGATGGATCTTCCTACGCAATCACAATTTATTGACACGTAATAGGCCACTCTCTATATTCAAACACCAGTTGCGGCTCCGGTTCTCCAGTAGAACGCAAATGCCCGTCGGAACTGGCGGAAACGTCATGGCAGCAAGCACCCCACACTGCCCGGCTCAGGTTCAGTGCATAATGATAGAAGCTCATTCACAGGTTCCTCACGGAACCGCGATTCAGCCGGATTAGTTCCCTTGGAAAGGAGCTCCAGCATGCTCCGGCTCTACCGGGTCACGCGGATTTTGCCCCTCGTCCTTCTTCTGGTCGCGGCTACGGTTGTGCCTGTTGTGGACACCTTTGCCCAAGACGCTCCCGCACGTATCAAGGGGATCGTCAAGGATGCCGAATCCGGGGAACTTCTGGATTACGCCAACGTGCTCCTCGCGGGCACGACCAGGGGCACCATGTCCCTGGGTGGCGGCGTCTTCTATTTCAACATCGCTCCCGGCACCTACACCGTTAAGGTGCTCTACCTCGGTTACGGCCCCATGGAGCAGACGGTCACGGTGACCGCGGGGAGCACGGCTGACGTCGTCTTCGGCCTCGAGACCGTCATCGTTGAGACCCTGCAGGCCTTCGATGTCGAGGGTGCCGAGTACATGGTCGAGGTCAAGAGTTCGGTGGAGGAGATCACCATCGGCTCGGATACCTTCGAGAAGTACGCCATCGACTCGGTCGAGGACGCCCTCTCGAAGCAGGCCGGCATCGTGTCCCGTGCTGGTGAGCTGTACGTGCGCGGCGGCCGCTCCGGTGAGGTCCAGTTCCAGATGGACGGCGTCACCGTGAGCAACCCCATGGGCACCGGCGCCATGGAGGTCTCGACCATGGCCGTGGCCAGCATGACCACGGCCACCGGTGGCCTCGACGCCAAGCACGGCAACGCCCTGTCCGGTGTCGTGAACATCAGAACCAAGGAGGGTGGGGAGAAGTTCAGCGGCGGTGTCCGCTACCTCTCCGACGATTTCGGCCGCCAGGACAAGACCTACAAGAACTACGATCGTCTCGAGTATGGCTTCGGTGGTCCTACGCCGATCAAGGGCATGACCTACTTCCTGTCGGGCGATCTGGCCTTCCAGGACGGCGAGAACGTGTCGGTGGCGCACCGCCCCGAGACCAAGGTGAAGCTGGGTGACACCACCATTTTCAAGTTCCGTCGCCGCCAGTTCAACTCGGCCAAGGGCTCGCTCAAGCTGGCCTACCGTTTCGACGAGAACAGAAAAATCACCGCTGAGTACTCCTACTCGACGTCGTTGGGCGAGCGTTACGCCCCCAACTGGAGCGTCGAGGGGCACGCACGCCGCATCGTGTACATGCCCGAGGTCATCTTCCCCAACAGCACGAACGTCAACGACTGGGTTGCGACGGGCCGGCCGATCCCCGTCTACTACGGCCCCTGGTACGACAACATGCTCGCCAACTCCCACGTGGTCATGGTGCTGGACCAGCGCAACGACAGCGAGCGCCGCGTGGCCATGCCCGTGCTGGAGGTGCGCAGCGCCGCCGACAACCGGATCTACACGGTGATCGCCCAGCCCCAGTTCGACGGTTACCGCTACCCCTACTCGGCCTACTCCACGGTGGCGGAAGACAGTTCCTACACCGCGTTCAACTCGGCCAACCGGGATTTCCAGTTCAAGAGCATCGGCCAGGTCGCCAAGATCATCTGGCGCCAGAACATCACCGAGTCGACGTTCTACGTGGTCCGTCTCGGTCTGGTGGCCTTCGATTCGCGCACGGACACCGGGGGCAAGTCGCCCTGGGAGTTCAACCACGGCGGCATCCGCTCGCCCGGGGTCTTCTTCGGCCAGCAGCGCATCTACCAGACGGCCACCGATTTCTACACGGATCCGTTGAGCTCCTACTTCGTGACCACGAGCGACAACCGGGTCTACCAGGAAGAGTACAGCCGTACCTACAGCGTCGGTTTCGAGATCGTGAGCGCCCGCTGGTCAGGGCATCTCGTCGAGACGGGCTTCGGCGTGCGCTACAACGACCTGGAGCGCTACCAGCTCTTCCAGCCGGCGATCATGCGTCAGAACCGCTTCTCCGACGAGTGGACCCAGGGCAGCAACCGCAACGTCTTCCATACCTACAATCCCGAGGCCTACTGGTACATGCAGGACCGCTGGGAATACGAGGGTATGGTGGTGAACTACGGTCTGCGCTGGGACATGTTCTCCCCGGGCAGCGCCGCGGCCATCGAACTGGTGAACGACGAGATCGACGCCAACGTGGTCAAGTACAAGACCGCCTTCCAGCCGCGTCTGGGCTTCGCGTTCCCCATCACCGAGCGGGACGGCTTCCACTTCCACTACGGTCGCTTCGTTCAGTTCCCGAGCCGCGAGCACCTCTTCGCCAGCCAGGATCCGGTGGGCGCGTCCGACGTGCTGGGCAACCCGAACCTGGAGCCCGAGACGACGATCCAGTACTCCGCGGGCATCAAGCACCAGTTCACGGACCACATCGCGGGGCAGTTCTCGCTCTACAGCAAGGACATCTACGACCTGATCGCGACCACGTCCATCACCGACGCCACGACGGGCCAGCAGCTGAACCGTCGCATCAACAAGGCCTACGCCTCGGCCCGCGGTGTCGAGACGACGTTGGAGAAGCGCTACAGCGACCACTACCAGTTCCGGTTCACCTACACCTACTCCTTCGCGGACGGTGTGGCCTCGGACTCGAACTTCGGCGCCAACCCCGAGGGCCTGGCCTACCTGCCCAACCAGGAACTGCCCCTGGCCTGGGATCAGCGCCATGTGGCGAACCTCATGCTGCGCCTGGCCGATCCCGGTGTGTGGTCTGTCGGGTTCACGTTCTCCTACGGCAGCGGCTTGCCCTGGACGCCCTTCGACCGCTTTGCCAAGCGGCAGGACCCCATGCTGGAGAACAGCAACCGCCTGCCGGCGACCTACGACCTGACCCTCCAGTTGCAACGGGACATCGATTTCTACGGGAAACGGCTCTCGCTGCAGATGCAGGCGTTCAACCTGCTGAACCAGGACATGATCAGCGCCGCGCCCGGTGGTGGCGGGATCGCACCGGGCATGATCAACGGTGCGGGCTACGGAGGCATGTCCCATCTCACCGAAACCGGCAAGTACGGTGCGGCCCTGCTGCACGACGCGGACGGCGACGGTACGGACGAATTCATCCCCTTCTACGATCCGCGGACCTTCCAGGGCCACAGGTGGTTCCGGTTCGCGTTGGGGTACTATTTCTAGATCAGGGGCACATCGCACTGGCCCCGGCGACCGGGACCGGCTGGAAAGGATGGCAATGAGAGGGACCATCACGACATTCGCGATGAGGAAGCAGCGAGGACTCTCCGGAGTCCGCGCGGCGGTCCTGATTGCGCTGGTCGTACTCTATGCGGTGCCAGCGGCTGCCTGGCAGGACGGCGAGTGTCCCATCCTCGAGATGGGCTACAATCCCGGGGGCGCCTTCGTCACCGACGGCAGCTACGTGATGAATGTGGGCGAGGTCCAGATCAACGTCACGAACTGGGGGTTGATCGGCTCCGCCTTCTCCATCCCCTCCACCCTTTCGGACGCCCCGTCCTGCCAGTGGCCGGCGGGCTCCGGCGATGAGTACCTCTGGTCCTCGGGCCTGTGGGTGGGCGGCGTGGTGTTGGGCGAGCGCCTGGTCTCCGTCGGCGGCCGGTTCAGCGAGTTCATGCCGCTGGAGGAAGTCGAATCGACCATCTATGAGGCCGTGGGGGCCAAGGTCATACGGCCCACGGGGAACGACGACGCCAGCGGGCGTCGGCATCCCATGCCCCAGCCCAACGACGACGATGACGTGGATGAACTGGGTGAGCCCCTGATCGACGAGGAGGTCCTCAACGGCCTGGACGACGACGGGGACGGCAAGATCGACGAGGACTTCGCCCAGATCGGCAACCAGATGTTCGTGTTGACGAACTACGACAACACGGCCCTGGCCCGGGAGACCTACGCGGACCACACGCCCTTGAACCTCGAGGTCGTCCAGCGCTCCTACCAGTGGGAGAACGACCAGGTCGACGACTTCGTCGGCTTCGAGTACACCATCAAGAACATCGGTGTGACGACGATCGAGCGTGTCTACGTGGGCTTCTTCTCGGACAGCGACATCGGCTCCCGCGAGGGCGAGGGCATCGCCGATGACGACCTGGCCGGGTCCTTCCGCGGTCTGGTGCGCGCGTCGGACGGATCCTTCGTCCCGGTCGAGGTCGGTTACATGTACGACGGTGCCGAGTCCGGTCGTCTCGACGGCTATTTCGGCGTCGTCTTCCTGGGCCACGACGTGGACCCCACCGGGAACACCGCACCCTCCAAGGTCGGGCTGCGCACCTTCCAGTCGTTCTCCGGCAGCCAGAGCTTCCAGCAGGGTGGCGACCCCCAGAACGACGACGAACGCTACCAGCTCCTGAGCGCAACGCGCGAGGAGTGGGATTCGGACACCCTGCCCGGCAAGCAGGACGACTTCCGCTTCCTGGTCTCGGCCGGCCCCTTCAAGGTCCTCGGCCCGGACGAGACCCTGAACTTCCAGGTGGCCATGGTGGTCGGGCCCGGGTTGGGCAACCCCCGCAGCGGCTCGGGACTCCTGGCCCATTGCGCCGAGGCCTACCAGACCTGGGACGGCATCTGGGAGGACCAGATCGGCGCCCTCGTTACCGACGGCGGGGTCGAGTTGAACCCCGGGCAGCGGGGCCGGGAGACCATGCTCTGCAGAGAGGACTTCGACCCTGATCTCTATGACGCCATTATTCCCGACTTCGGGGACACGAGTTGCGTGGATCCCCAATGGCTGCTGTCGCAGCCGCGTATCCTGGACGTGGACCGTTTCAACTACGAGGGCAAAAACTGCGCCATGTTCAACATGGACAACTGCTTCGAGTGCGCCCGCCAGTTGAGCTATTACTGCGGTCCCGAGGATTTCGAGTTGGAGAGGTGGCAGTGCAACCAGGAGGAGCCCCTGACCATCGCGGGCTGCACCGGCATCAACAATCTCGATACCCAGATCCACTGGATCGTCGGCATGGCGCCGCCGCCGCCGGGTCTGCGTCTGTGGTCGGCGGACAGCCGGGTGCATGTCTTCTGGGATGACCTCAGCCAACGCACCCCCGATCTGCGCCTGCAGGTGATCGACTTCGAGTCCTACAACATCTGGCGTGCCGACAACTGGGACCGGCCCTTCGGTTCGTCCCTCATCAACGGCCCCGAGAGTTCCCTGTGGCAGAAGATCGGCGAGTACGACGTCGTCAATTCCTTCGTGAACGTCCGCGAAGAGGACGGCGTGACGGTGCTGGACACGATCCCCCTCGGCGCCAACACGGGCTTTGACGACATCGTCTACACGCCGCGGGTGATTGACACCGATCTCCACCCGGAATATGTGGGTCTGGCCGACTCCATGTTCTCGGCCGTGGCCAACGACCCGACCGGCGAGTGGCCCGATTCGCGGCTGCCGGATATCTTCAACACCAACGGCGACCTGCTGCCGGATTTCCGTCCCCTGGAGCAGTGGGCCTACCGAACGGCCGATGCCGACCTCGACACGTTCTACGCCTTGACTCCGCGCGCTGCCGACCCGGCGAACGACGTGGTGGAGAAGATCCCGGTGCAGTACTTCGAGTACGTTGACCGCGACATCCACAACGGGTTCATCTACTTCTACTCGGTGACGGCGGCGGACCACGCGCTGGAGACGGCCTCGAACCTGCACAACATCGATACGGATACCCCGGTCGGTGAGGGTCTGTTGGGTAACCCCGGCGCTTCGTTCGAAAGCACGACGCCCGGCGCCGGCTCCCAGTCGGCGGAGGACCGGGCCAAGTTCGGCACCAACATCTATGTCTTCCCGAACCCGGCAACCCGGGACGCCCTGGCCGAGTACCAGGAGATGTTCCCCAATGGTGACGATCCGACCGGTGTGCGGGTGACGTTCACGAACCTGCCGGCGGCGAAAAATACCATCAAGATCTACACGGTCAGCGGTGACCTGGTGGTGACGATTCCCCACAACGGCATGGCGGGTGTCGGCCACGTGAGCTGGAATCTCATGAGTCGCAACGGTCAGGAGATCGTCAGCGGCATCTACCTCTACGCGATCCAGTCGGATGACGACCGGTTCGATGACTACGTCGGCAAGTTCGTGGTGGTGAGGTAGAATGGCTTTACGAAGGGGCAGGCAAGCTCAACTCGGTCTGCGGACGGACCTGGAGGTTTCCATGAAACGCATCGTGATTCTGACCACCTTCCTGATGGCGTTGCCGGGACTGGCACAGGCCGCAGGCTTCGCGAAGGTTGGTACCTTCGGCGGTCAGGAACTCAAAATCGGCGTCAGCGCCCGTGCCACGGGAATGGGCTCTGCCTTTACCGGTGTGGCCGATGACGCGACGTCAGTGTTCTACAATCCGGGCGGACTGGTCAACGTACGGGGCAACGAAGTGTCCCTGAACCATGTCGCCTGGGCTGCGGACACCAATCTCAGCACCGCGGTCATCGCCTTCAACCCGCGGTCCATCCCGGGCACGTTCGCCATCTCAATGCGTTCGTTCTGGATGGACCCGCAGTTGGAGCGGACGGCCTACAACCCCGAGGGCACCGGGCGCACGTTCGACGCGGGCACGACGACCTTCGGCCTGACCTACGCGCGGTTCTTCACGGACAAGTTCTCGTCGGGCGTGACCTTGAACTACCTGCACATGGGCCTGGCCGAGACCGCCGTGAACACCGGCGCCATGGACTTCGGCATCATGTACCGGATCGGCCTGGGCCGTGAGGTGAAGCTGGGCATGACCATCCAGAATCTGGGCGGCACGTTCACCTTCGACGAACGCGAATCCAAGCTGCCCGTGGTCTTCAAGGTGGGGGCGAGCTTCAACGCGTTCAAGAACGAGCGCCAGAAGTTGCTGGGCGCCGTCGAGTTCCAGCATCCCTCGGACAACGTCGAGCGCGCCAACGTGGGCGCCGAGTACGTGCTGAACGACATGTTCTTCGCCCGCGCGGGTTACCACATCAGTTACGACGCCGACGGCCTGGCCTTCGGTTTCGGCGCTGCGCTGCGCACCGGCGAGAGCACGAGCATCAGGGGTGACTACAGCGCCGTGGACATGGATGCCCTCGGGTATGTCCACCGCTTCACGGTGACGGTCATCTACTAGGGATTCCGCCTCCGGATTCCGGGATCCTACCTCCGGATCCTGACTTGCCTGGGCCGCCCCGCTTCGCGCGGGGCGGCTTTTTACCACCCTGCCCCGACCGCGGTTCACTACGTGCTGGCCAAATCGGGCTGCATTCCCTAATATCATGGCAGTCGGTATCCAGCCGACTCCGGTCGAGGGGGATCGGAATCACGACCTGAGTTGGGACCACGCCATGGCGATTCCTGCCCGCGCTCTCCCGCTGTTCGCCGTCCTGTGTGCCGCATTCCTGGGGCTGCTTCTCCTGCCGCCGGCACCGGCGGACGCCGCCATGGGCCGCATCGAGGGAACAGGGAGCTTCCACACCTCTGTCGATGTCATCAACCGCTGGCGTGGTGAGGACCGCCTGGACGTCATCGTCCTGGTGGAGGTCGTCAATGGCGATCTGCGGTACGGAGAGACGGACCAGGGCCTCGTGGGGCGGATGCGCATTGAAGTGGAGCTGGAGAGTCTGGACGGCTGGATCCTGCGGGAGACCCGGACACTGCGCACCAAGGCCATGCCCCCGGACCAGGCCGGCAGCCGCACGGAATTCCAGGTTTTCGGGGTCCTGCTGGAGGACGTGCCGTTCCGCTCGGGCCGCGTCCGTTGCCATGTCTTCGATATCCTCAAGAGCGACGTCAACCCCTTCGATCGTCCCGAGAGCAGCCGCAACCGCAGCGACAGCCAGGGGCTGTGGGAGGCGCCGGAGCGTCCGCGCCCAACGGCGGGGTTGGCGTTGGAGGATCCGCTTTTCCTGGCCCACGCGCCACTCATGGCCTGGCGCCCGGGCACGGGGTATGAGGGCGGCGGCCTGCTTCAGGACTACGCCCACCCTGCGCGACGCTACGGCCTCGAGCAGGAAAAACTCCAGATCTACATGCCCATATGGCCCCAGGCCGGGGGCGTGACCGATGCCGCCGGCGACCTGGGTCTGCGGGTGCAGGTGACGAGTCTGGACATGGAGTTCGCCCTCAACGACACGGTGGAGTTCGACGCCGTCGGCAAGGCGGCCCTGGCGGCGGGGCTGCCGGCGAGCCTCATCTACGAGCTCGATGTGAATCTTTTGCCCGAAGGCACCTTCCTGCTCAATCTGGCGCCCCTGGACGCCCGGGGGCGGGGCGTGCTCAGCGAGTTCGACGTGGTGTGGCGCATCGAGGCCCTGGCCCGCAACCATCGGCAACTCCTGGGGGAGGGCCGGACCGTGTTCCACGGGGCCGCGAAACGGGAATTTCTGCGCAAGAGCCCGGCGGAGCAGGAGGTCATGCTCAAGGAGTTCTGGGATGGCGTGAACCCCAGCCCGGACAGTCTTCTCAACGAGGCCTACCTGGAGTTCCAGTACCGCCTGGCTTTCGTGCGCCGCTTCCTGGGCGGCTTCGGCCCCTACGGGGCGGAGGACGAGAGGGGCGAGGTCTTCCTGGCGCTGGGCATGCCGGACGAGGTGCGCACAGAGCACATGCCGGCCAATTTCCGGGATCAGGATGACGCCCGCATCCGCGTCTTCGAGCAGTACGCTCCGGTGCGGGAGGGGGCCTCCGCCAAGAGCAATTCGGGCAGCGACCAGACCTCGCCCTACGGTCCGGGGGGCATCCCCATGTCCTGGTCGTCGCGGGCCGAGCAGGCACGTCAGGTGCGCCAGCACAGCTCGAGCCATTTGAATGCCTTTGAGTTCTGGAAGTACGAAATGGGGGGGTACCCCCTGTACGAGAGTAGGTTTTCCAGCGCGTCCATGGGCCAGCGCTTCCTCTTCGTGGACCGGACCGGCAGCGGGGAGTACAGCATCGAATCCTCCAATGTCATCCAGGGCGAAGAGTAGGCGCGCAGGGGCGGCGGCGGTGTCTTGCGCCACAACCCGCCCCGATCCTCCCGAATCCCGACCTGCATGCCACGAAAGGGTTTGACTTGGTACCCCTGTCTGCACTAATTATATCGAGCGACTAGACTCCATCGACCGGGTGAATTTCGGGCTTCACCTCCCCTCGCAACGGGCAGGGAGAGGACCCACTGGTTGCAGTTCCGGGGCTCCCCACCCGCCATCGGACTGCTCCCGGCACCAGTTTTCTTAAAGGGTCCAATTTGGAAAGGGAGACTTGCACAATGGCTCGTTACGGTACGTTGAATCATGCCATTCACGGGTTGCTCACGATCGGCCTTCTGGCTGTGCTGCTCGTGGTGCCGACCGTAGCCCAGGATGGCGCCGAGGACACCGGTGAGGATCGCTTCGCCAGAATCCAGGCCACCAGCGACTCCCTCGGCTTCGGGTCGACGGCTGCCGACTCCCTCCGGGAGATCCCGCAGATCATCGAACCCGTCGGTGGTTTGATGGGCATCGTCGATCGTTCGCCCATCGGCCAGACAGGCATGGGCGAGCTCTTCGTCAAGGGCGGCCAGTTCATGTGGTGGCTGCTCATCGTGGCCATCGTGGGCTTCGTCTTCATCATCGAGCGCGCCTACACCCTGAACCGGGCCCGCGTCAACACGCGCCGACTCATCGGCACCGTGATCACGACGCTGCGCAACGACGGTGTCCAGGCGGCGGCCGAGGAGTGCCAGAAGGTGCGCGGCCCCATCGCCGCCATCCTCTACTCCGGTCTGCAGAAAGCGGACAGGGGTCGTGACGCGGTCGAGAAGGCTATCGCCACGGCGGGCACCATTGAGATGTCGTTCCTCGAGCGGGGCCTGATCTGGGTCTCCTCGGTGACCACCATCGCGCCCCTGATCGGCTTCCTTGGTACGGTGTCCGGTATGATCAACGCCTTCGAGGCCATCGCCGCTTCCGAGCAGGTCAACGCCAAGCTCGTGGCCAGCGGTATCTCCGAGGCCCTGATCACCACCGCCACCGGTCTGGTCGTCGCCATCCCGGCCACCATCGGCTACAACTACTTCGTCTCGTCCATCGACCGTTTCGTGATCGAGATGGAGGAGACCAGCGCCGAGTTGATCGAGGAACTGGAGCGCCTGAAGGGCTAGTGCCGAACTGCCTCGGTTGCCGGACCGGGAAGGAAGGATTCAGATGGGTCTCATGAAGACAAGGAAGAAGGGCGCCCTGGGGGAGATGGCCATGTCCTCCACGAGCGACGTGGCCTTCCTCCTGCTGATCTTCTTCATCGTGACGACGATCTTCGCTGCCGAGCAGGGCTTGACCCTTGTCCTGCCCGGCAAGCAGAAGAACGAGTCGGATTCGGTCAAGGTGAAGGAATCCAACATTGCCACGATCTTCGTGCACGAGGACAACTCGATCACGCTGGATCGCAAACCCATCGAAATCAACCACATCCAGCGGATGATCGAGGACCGGATCCTGAGCAA
>JAUUZX010000126.1 GCA_030592025.1 bacterium
CGTGACCATCGAGGTCTTCGACATCATCTACGAGGCCGTCGACACCCTCAAGAAGGCCATGGCCGGCCTGCTGGGTTCGATCCAGCGCGAGGTGTCCACGGGCAAGGCCGAGGTGCGGCTGGTCTTCACGATCCCCAAGGTGGGGTCGGTGGCCGGTTCGATGGTCGTGGACGGCGTCATCAAGCGCAACAGCAAGGCGCGCCTCATTCGCGACGAGGTCGTCCTGTGGGAGGGCAAGGTCAACTCCCTCAGGCGCTTCAAGGAAGACGTCAAGGAAGTGGCCCAGGGCTACGAGTGCGGTATCGGCCTGGAGAACTTCTACCAGATCCAGGAGAAGGACCTGCTCGAGTGCTACGTGATCGAGGAGATCGAACGCACGGAGCTGTAACCGATTCCCGGTCGGCTGGAACGACGGGGCGGCACCGGCGGGGGTCGCCCCGTTCGCGTCCGACGGTTTCGTGCGGTGATGGAGGTGGTCCATGCAGCAACTCAAGAAGGTCCTGTTCGGGCTGGCCACCTTCGTGCCCGGCGTCAACGCCTTCAAGGCCAAGACGACCGGCGGCACCATCGACGCGCGCTACTGCTACACGGTATGGTTGCGTCATCTCGTCCTGGCCCGGGCCGCTGGCTGGACGGGCGTGCCCCGCGTCGTGGCGGAACTGGGACCGGGGGACTCGCTGGGCATCGGGCTGTGCGCCCTGCTCACGGGGACGGAACGCTACATCGGGTTGGACCACGTGCCCTTCGCCAACCGGGATCGCAACGAGAAGGTCCTTCGGGAATTGGCCGACCTGCTGCGCGCCCGCACGGCCATCCCCGGTCCGGAATCCTTTCCCCGCGCCAAGCCCAGCCTGGAGGACCACGAGTTCCCGGCGGGCGTGCTGGACGATGATCTGCTCGAGGAGAGCCTGGCGCCGGCGCGCATCGACGAACTGGTCCGGGCCCTGGATGCGACCGACGACCCGGCCAGCCCCATCCGCTACGTGGCGCCGTGGACCGGGGGAGCGGCGGTCCAGGCCATGTCCATCGACTTCCTGCTGTCCCAGGCCGTGCTTGAGCACGTGGACGACCTGGCGGGGGCCTACGGGGCCATGGACCGCTGGCTGGCTCCGGAGGGCTTCATGTCCCACCAGATCGACTTCAAGAGCCACGGGACGACGGCGGCGTGGAACGGGCACTGGGCGGTGTCCGACCGGCTCTGGACCATCCTCAAGGGCCAGCGGCCCTACCTGCTGAATCGGCAGCCCTGTTCGGCCCACCGGGCCCACCTGGCTGACGCCGGTTTCCAAATCGTGGGGGAGCAGATCCACCGGTTGCCGTCGGAGATCGACGTCGCTCGGCTGCATCCCCGTTTCGCCCATCTGACTGACGACGACCTGACGACGGCCGGTGCCTTCCTGCAATCCGTGCGGAAGCGCTGATCGACGCCGACACCGAGGAAGACCATGGATCCCTACCGCACCAACCGCTTGAACCAGGCCATCCGCGAGACCCTGAGCACGCTGCTGCAAACGGCCGTGAAGGATCCCCGCGTGGGCTTCGTGATCATCAACAAGGTCGAGCTGAACCGCGACCACTCGGTGGCGCGGGTGGCCTTCTCCGTCCTGGGCGACGAGGACGAAAGGCGCACGAGCCTGCATGGCCTGAAGAAGGCGCGGGGTTATCTGCAGAGCCGGCTCACCCGGGGCCTGGAGCTGCGACAGTCGCCGGAGTTGCGCTTCTACTACGACGACTCCATCGAGAAGAGCATCGAGATGGACGAGGTGCTCGACGACCTCGCCGAGAAGGGCGAGTTCCTCACCGAGGCCGAGAAGCGGCAGCGCATGACACTCGAGGACCTGGAGCCGCCGACCGGGCTGATGGCGGGCCTGCGAGCGGCGCGGCGCCTGTGGATCGTGCCCCACCACAATCCGGATCCCGACGCCATGGGGTCGGCCCTCGCGCTGGCCGAGGCCCTGGAGGCCACGGGGCGCGAGGTGCGCGTCGTCGCCTACCCGGACCCGCCCGTGGGGCTCACCGACCTGCCGGGCTTCGACGACGTGATCGAGTGCGACGAGGCCGAGTCCCTGTGGAAGGACGAGGAGCCCGACGCCCTCGTGCTGGTGGACTGCCACCGCATCGATCGGTGCGGCCCCCTGGAGGACATCCTCGCCCGTTTCGAAACGCGCTGGTGCATCGACCACCACCTGGTGAGCGGTCGCAAGGCCCCGGAGGACGGGTGGATCGAGGTGCGGGCCTGCTCCACCTGCACCCTGGTGCACCGGGTCATCGAGGAACTCGGCGCCGGCGACGACGGCGACGACGGCGACCCGGCCTTCGACCTCAACGTCGACATGGCCACCAACCTCTACGCGGGGCTGCTCAACGACACGGGGGGCTTCCGCTTCGAGAATACGGGGCCGCTGACCTTCGAACTGGCGGGCATCCTGTCCTCCCTGGGCGTCGACACGGCGCGGGTGGCGCGGCTCACCCTGCACCGCCAGCGGCGCGAAGGCCTGGCCATCATGCAGCAGGTGCTGGGGACCTTCACCTACCAGGCCCGGGGGCGGGTCGTCCTGGCCCACGCCAGCATGGCCATGCTGGACGAGGCCGGCGCCGTGCCGGCGGACACCGAGGGCTTCGTGAACGTGGCCATGTCCGTGGACGACGTGGTCATGGCGGCTTTCCTCAAGGAACTGGAGCCGGACGTCTGGCGGGTGTCCCTGCGCAGCCGTGACGGCGGCGACGTGCAGGCCGTGGCGGCGCGCCACGGGGGCGGCGGTCACCGCCAGGCGGCGGGCTGCACCATCGAGGGTACCATCGGCGAACTGGTCGCCCTGCTGACGACCGAACTCACCGCGGCCCTCGACGCGTGATGGTGGGCGACGGCTTCCTGCTCGTCGACAAGCCCGCCGGCACGACCTCCTTCCGGGTGGTGGACCAGGTGCGCCGCGCCCTGCTGCAGCACGCGCCCCACCTGCAACCACGCCACCAGGGTCGGGGTGGCCACCGGCCCCCCAAGTTCAAGTGCGGCCACACGGGCACCCTCGACCCCCTGGCCACGGGCCTGCTCGTGGTCCTGACGGGCAAGGGCTCCCGCCTGGCCTCGTTCATCACCGGTCATGACAAGACGTACATTGCCACCGTGCGGTTCGGCGCCGAGACGGTGAGCCACGACGCCGAAGGCGAGATCACCCGCGAAGCGCCGGCGCCGTCCACATCGGAGGCCGTCACCGCGGTGCTCGAGGGATTCCGCGGTGAGATCATGCAGGTGCCGCCCCTGGTGTCGGCCCTCAAGCGGGACGGCCGTCCTCTCCACGCCCGGGTGCGGGCCGGCGAGGACCTGGCTGAACCCGACCCCCGCCCCGCCCGCATCGAGCGCCTCGAGGTTCTGGACGCGCGGTGGCCCGACCCGGAGTCCGGCGCCTGCGAGATCGACCTGGAGGTCGTCTGTGCCGCCGGCACCTACATCCGCTCCCTGGCCCGGGACATCGGCCGGGCCGCCGGCAGCGCGGCCCACGTGGCGGCCCTGCGCCGCACCGCCGTCGGCGCCTTTTCGGTGGCCGACGCCCTGACGGACATCTTCACCGCCACGGGGGCCGAACTGGCCGCGGCCCTGCGGCCCTTGGCGAACTCGTTGCCGGGGACCCCACAGGTGCCTTTGACGTCGGAACAGGACGCGACCGTGCGCCTCGGCGGTCAGCCGACCGCGGACTGGTTCCCCCAGCCCTTCCCGCCAGGGACGGACCTGTTCCGTCTGCTGGGCGCCGACGGATCATTGACCGCGGTGGGCCGCATGGAGGAGGATGGCCCTCGACTGGCGGTCGTCGTGGCGCCGCCGCTGCCGACGGAGGAGACCGACAAATGCGACTGATCCGCCTCACCGCCGAGAACATCGCCAAGATCCTGGCCGACGACGGCGCTCGCCGGATGCTGCCCACGTCCGCCCTCACGGTGGGGTCGTTCGACGGGCTGCACGTGGGGCACCAGTCCCTCATCCGTCAGCTGTCCGACGCCCGTCGGGAGCGCGACCTCGAGGCCGCCGTCGTCTTCACCTTCATCCAGAGCCCCCGGCAGGTGCTGCAGGATGTCCGCGAACCCTTCCAACTCACCACCTGGCGGGCGAAACTCGCCGCGCTCCAGGAGGCGGACTGCGAGGTCCTCGTCGCCGCCGATTTCAGCCCGGAACTGGCGCGCCTCGACTACCGGGATTTCGTGCGCACCTTCCTGGTCGAGTACCTGGGCATGCGGCATTTCGTGGCGGGGTACGACGTCCACCTGGGGGCCGGTCGGGGCGGCACGGCCGCCACCCTGGCGACCCTCGGCGAGGAGTTGGGCTACACCGTGGAGACCTGCCCGGCGGTGGAGCTGGACGGGCAGATCATCAGCAGTTCGGCCATCCGCGAGGCGGTCAAGGCCGGGGAAATGGACCAGGCGGCGCGCATGCTGGGCCGGCGCTACTCCCTGTGGGGCGTGGTCGGTCCCGGGGACAGCCGGGGCCACACCATCGGTTTCCCCACGGCGAACATCGAACCGCTGGAGGACACGAAGCTGTTGCCGGCGACGGGGGTCTACGCCGTACGGGTGCACGTGCCCGGGGACATCGCGCCGGCGGGGTCGCCGGGGGTGCTGGACCGTTCGACCATGGGCCTGCCCGAGGTGGACCGCGACGGCAACATGGTGGCCGCCGCCCCCGAGGACTGGGCCGTGTACGGCGCCATGCTGAACTTCGGCGTCGTGCCGACCTTCCACGGCGACGGCCTGCCCGCCCCCCGGGTGGAGGCCCATCTCTTCGACTTCGACGGCGAGTTGCAGGGCCGGACGGTGCTGGTGGAATGGGTCGCGCGCCTGCGCGCCGAGCAACGCTTCGCGGGCGTGGAGGAACTGGTGGAGCAGCTCGGCCGCGACGGCGAAGTGGCCCGTGGGGCCCTCGGTCTCTAGATCTCGCCCAGGGCCGCCGCCCGGCGCTCGATGTCGGCGGCGATCTCCAGGGCGACGCGCAGGGCCTCGCGCCCCGTCTCGCCGGTGACCGCCGGGGCGCCACCGCCACGGACACTCCCCAGGAACGCCACGATTTCTTTCATCAGGGTATCGGTCCGCTCGTGCTCGATGACCTCGGGGTTGATGGTTCCGTCGGCCCCGCGCATGACGATCCGGTTGGACTGGGCCGCGCAGTCGGCGGACAGGAGCCCGCCGGGCTGGAAGACACGGAACCGCCGCATGTCCTGGGTGGAGACGCGGCTGGCCGTGAGGTTGGCGATGCATCCCCGCGAGAACTCGAGGCGGGCGTTGGCCAGGTCGACGCGGTCGGTGATGACCGGCGCGCCCACGGCCTGGACGTTGGTAACCGTGTCGTCCACCAGGGCCAGGAGGATGTCGATGTCGTGGATCATGAGGTCGACGACGATGTCGACGTCCGTGGCGCGGCCCGTGAAGCCGCCCAGGCGGTGGGCCTCGATGAAGAGGGGCCTGTCCACCCGCCCGACGAGGGTGCTGATGGCGGGGTTGAACCGCTCCAGGTGCCCGACCTGCAGCACGACATCGGAGGCCTTGGCGGCGGCCACCAGGGCGTCGGCCTCGGCCAGGGTGGGGGCGATGGGCTTCTCCAGCAGCACGTGGCAGCCCGCCTCCAGCAGGGGCAGGGTCACCTCGTGGTGGTGGCGGGTGGGGACGACGACGCTGGCGGCGTCGATGCGACCGATGACGGCGGCGGGGTCGGTCCCGGCCTCGCACCCGCATTCGGCGGCCACGGCGGCCGCACGTTCGGGGTCCGTGTCGACGACCGCGACGAGTTCGCACTCCTCGAGATCGGCGTATTTCTGGGCATGGAAGCGGCCCA
>JAUUZX010000035.1 GCA_030592025.1 bacterium
GACGCGATCACGCAGGCCGGTGGGCAGGCGTCGTTCACGCAGGCCGACATTTCGATCGCGGACGGCGCACGCCTCGCCGTGAGCACCACGGTCGACCGCCACGGCGGCCTCGACATCCTCGTCAACAACGCGGGCATCGGCTACTTCGCCCCCCTCGTCGAGATCGACCGGGAGCAGTTCGAGCGGGTCTTCGCCGTGAACGTGACCGGCGCCATGCTCATGGGACGGGCCGCCGCGCGCCGCTTCGTCGCCCAGGACAAGGGCTGCATCGTCAACATCTCGTCGACGAGCGGACTGGCCGGCGGCAGGACGAGCAGCGCCTACGCCAGCAGCAAGTTCGCCCTGCGCGGCATGACCGAATGCTGGCGCGCCGAGTTGCGCCCCCACAACGTGCGCGTCATGCTCGTGAACCCCAGCGAGGTGCAGACGCCCTTCTTCGCCAAGGTGGGCGTCGAGCAGGAACTGTCCGAGAAGAAGCTCCGCCCCCGCGAGATCGCCGACGCCATCGTGGGCGCCCTGGAGATCGACGACCGGGGCTTCATCCCCGAGTTCTCCGTGTTCGCGACCAACCCGTTCTGACTTGGCAGCGTCCTGGGGACAACCATCTTCCGTTGGGGCCGTAGTAGGGGTCGCCCCCGCGATCCCCGCCCCGGAAGGGCCTGGCCATGGACCGACCCCCTGCGCGCCTCCTCCTTGCCCTGTGCGCGGCCGTGTTCGTCGCGGCCGGTTGCCCCTCCTCGGGTCCCGGGGCCACGGCCATCCCCGAGCCCATCGCCTTCCCCGCTGCGGTCGATACCCTCGTCGCCCACGAATTCAGCCGCTGCGAGGGCATCGCCTTCAATGGCCGCGGCGATCTGTACGTCTCCGGCGACAAGGCCCTGTGGCGAGTAGGGCCCGATGGCTCGGCAGAGCGCCTTTGCTCCCTCTTCTCGAACCTCGGCGTGACGGCGGTCGGCGACGAGGACGTGCTCGTGGCGGACTTCGGCCGGACCAGCGCCTTCAACGGCACTCCCCGGCGTGACGGCATCGTCTGGCGCGTCACCCCCGCGGGCGAACGCACGCGCATCGTGAAGAAGGGGATCATCGACCCCAATTTCATCGTCCTGCGGCCCGACGGCTCGTTCCTCGTGTCCGACGACGCCGTGAACGAGATATGGCACGTGTCGACCGCCGGTGAACTCACCCTCTTCACCGACGCCATCGGCAACCCCAACGGCATGGTCGTGGCCCCCGACGGCCGGACCCTCTACGTCGCCCAGATCTTCGACGGCATCTCCCCCATCGTGTGGGACGACCGGATCTGGAAACTGCCCCTGGACGAAACCGGTTGGCCCGCCGGTCCGCCCGAGGTCCTCGTCGCCGCCGGGGAGGGCCACGACGGGCTGGCCATGGACATCCACGGCCGCGTCTACACCGCGAGCAACAACACCGGCCAGATCCTGCGCATCGACCCGAGCGACGGTGCCGTGACCGTCATCTGCGAGGGGGTCGCAGGCGTGGCGAGCCTCGCCTTCGGCCGGGGCGATTTCGACCATCGGGCCATCTACGGCACGAGCATGCGCTCGGGGCTGCTGTTCTCGGTGCACGTGGGGGTCGAAGGGGCGACGTTGGTGCGGTAGGGCGATCCACGGAAACATCGGCGGCCCGAGGCTCAGGCCCCGGGCCGCTCGCTCTTCTACCAGCGGGGACGGGCTAACGCACGCCGTCCGCCGTGTTCATCCGATCGATCCTGGACTGCAGTTCATCCAACTGCCGCTGCATGATCGCCAGCTCCCGGTCCACACGGCCCCGGGCGAAGGCTTCCGACTCGGCCTGTTCGGCGGCCAAGTCGCCCCTCGTGGGCGCCGGCACCGAAAGGACCGACCCTGCGAACTGGTCGACGCCCTCCGTTGTCACCTTCGTGGGCGTTATCGTGCCGTAGGAGGTGGGGAAGAAGATGCAGCTGAGTTGCATGTCCCAGACCCGGGCGGTGACGCCCGCGCTGTTGATACTGGCAACCAGATAAAAGGTGTTCGAGCCGGCAGCGACCTCGAACAGGCCGTTCGGCGAAGACGGGAACAGGTAGAGTCCCGACGCTGCGCCCGAGGGCAGGTAGGTGGATTGATCCTGATTGAGCGGTAGCGTGCCGTCGATGTCCGAGACCCCCATTGTCCCAAAGGAGACGGCCCCGTTGGTATGGGTCATTTCCAACTCCCCCATGCCCTGTACGAAAACGTAACCGGCCGTGGGGCACACAATGGTGCGGCTGATCAGCGTCGTTCTGGTGGTGGTCAGGGAGATAGGACCTCCGGACAACTCGCTGGCTACGCCGGGCTCATCCGCGATCTCGTTCGCGACAATGGACTCGGGCGGTAGCATCACCGCGAGGTCGCCGGTCAGGTCGGTGCGAAAGTTCACCGTGGATCCGGTCCCGCTGATCGTGACGAGGGCACTCTCCGTACCGCCGTAATTGCCGTCGACCATGAAGCCGCTGGAGGTGTCGTTTCGCAGCACATCCACGAACCCCCCCGTGCCATCCACATCAGGCTGAACCCGGAATGTCGTGTTGCCGTCTTCCGCCGCCAAACTGATCTGGCTGCCGAAGGCACCATGGGCCCCGCCGAAACTGCTCGTGAAAGCCCCGTTACCGACCCGGGCCAGGAAACCGCCCGGCGCCACGTTGGTACCGGAGCTGATGGCCCCGCTCACGTCCAGCTTGCTGCCGGGGACGGCCACGCCGATGCCCACGTTGCCGACGGGAATGCTCGTCATGTCGCTGCCGACGACGTCCCAATCGGCGTCGGTCAGCGCCCCGGTGCCCGCGATGACGATGTTCGGCCCCACCGTGTTCACCGAGATGTTGGTGCCGGCCACGATGTTCACGTTGTCGGTCAGCCCGTTGAGTTCCTTCGTGACCACGCCGTCAGCCACGTTCAGGGCGTAGGGCATGCCGGTCAGGGGCGAGCGGGGCGAAAGCTCGGCGTCGCCGCCGACTTGGATGCCCAGCCAGTAGGGCTGGTCGAAGACAAGGGCCAGGGGCGTCACTTCGCCCAGGCCAATGCTGAAGATACCGCCGCTCAGCGCCACGCTCCGGGCCTCGGTCCAGAGGGTGGCGCCGCCCACGTCGGCGTTCCACAACCGGAACGTGAGGTTGTAGTTGCCGTCGGGCAGGGTCATGCCGATGCCGTCGGCGAGGGTGCCCTGGAAGTTCATGGTGCGGGGTGGCTGGGCGAAGGCGGCAGTTGCGAGGAGCAGCAGCAGAATGATGGTGAGTTTCTTCATGATAGATTTCCCTCCAAAAAAACAAATCACTGGCGGGGTTGCCCCGCTATTTTCTTAGCGCGTCAGCACCATCTTGCGGGTCAACACGCCCTGATTCGATGCGAGGCGCGCAAAGTACACGCCCGACGCCACGCCGGCGCCACCGTTGTCACGACCGTTCCAGACGGCCTCGTGATCACCGGCGGCGACGACCTCGTCCACGAGGGTCTTCACCAGTTCGCCGCGCAGATTGAAGACCTGCAACGAAACGGCGCCCGCCTCGGGCATGGAATAGCTGATGGTCGTCCTGGGATTGAACGGGTTCGGATGGTTCCCCTCGAGGTCCCAAAGATATCCGGGCAGCAGGGGCACGGCCGAAATGGTCTCCCCGTAGCTGCGCCAGTAACCGATGGCGAGGGTGTAGTTTAGGCCCACCGTTCGCCCGGCGGCGCTCTGGGCGAGCGTGCCCCGCAAACGGTGGCTTCCGTTCATCTCGGGCCCGGCCGCGGAAATGACCGACTCGGTCATCTGGGTCTGGGCCAGCGTCGGTGTCACCAACGCCAATAGCAATACGGCCACGACAAATGCACTGCGCATGGCCACCTCCCTCCGTTGTTGATGTATGGATTCGTATCCCCCCATGGATACGTTAATGATACCTACCTGATTTGGTGTGCTTTTTCAAGTCTTTATTTAACAATCCGTTACATGACAGGACGACAAGGTCTTAGGAGGATCTGCACGCATGATTTCAAATGAAATGGGAAGCGGAAGGCAGGGGATTCAGGGCATGGTCGGCCACGGCCGTTGTCGTGACGGCGGACCCTCGTTCCTACACGAAGTCCGAATTTTCCTTCTCCTGACGCCGACGCGACGACTCGCCCACGACGAAGGTGATGATGCGGCTGACGATGAAGTACATCACCCAAGGCCACACCAGCGCCAGGACGATCAACGGCGCGAGACGGGACGCCTCGCCCTCCCCAAAGAACGGAAGGCCGCAAAGCAGGATCACGTTGAGAAAAATCGCGATGACGATGCCGGGGTTCATCTTCATGGCCATAGTGGGCCTCCCTTTTCCGGCGCCGGTTACACAAAATCCGGCAGGTGCTCAAGGATGTCGGCGGGCTGGCAGTCCAGCTCGCGGCAGATGGCGTCGAGGGTCGTGAAACGCATCCCCTTCACCTTGCCCGTCTTCAGCAGGGACAGGTTCGTCACGGAGATGCCGATGCGCTCCGACAATTCGGTGAGCGTCATCTTGCGTTTGACCAGCATCAGGTCGAGGTTCACTTGGATAGTCATGGGATGACTATCGGCCTGTACATTATGTTTGTCAATGATTATTTTATGTTTTACATAAAACATTAGTCCCACAGCGCGGCAAGGGCGGAAGGTCAGGCTTCGCCGACGGTGGGCGCTTCGATCGGGTCCAGGACCGGCTTCCTCCACGCCAACCAACCCCGGCGGGGCCACACGTCCGGCCGCGCAATGTCGTAGCCCCGGGCCGTGAGCGCCCCAGCCGCGGCGGTGAACCACGCCCTTGGGCCCCACACGGCAGCGGCGCGGGTATCCCGGGCGGCGGCTTTCCAGTCCTCGATGAAGGTGTGAGCCGGGTCGCCGGGCACCATGCGGTGGATGAAGCTCTTGGGCAGACGGGTCTGGAAGGCGTCGGGATCGAGGCCGCCGTTGAAGTTCGTGCCCAGGACGAAGGCCTCGAGGCGCCCGCCGTCAGCGTCACGGCGCAGGACGCTCGCGGTCCACACGCGACCGTGGGGATCGCTCGTGCCGTCGACGACCAGGCCACCGGGCAGGACCTGGGCCAGCAGCCCGTCCAGCGCCGGCACCACCTCGGCTTCGTCGTACTGGCGCAGCACGTTGAAGGCCCGCACGAGGCGCACGGTCTCGCCTTGGCGCAGGGGCAGCGCGAAGCCCCCCTCCCGAAAAAACGTGCGGGCGTCGGCGTGGGGCAGGGCCCGCGCCACCCGCTCGGGGTCGATCTCCACCCCCAACAAGGGCAGGTCGGGGCTCACCCGGCGCAGGCGGGCGGCCATCTCGAGGGCCGTGTCGGGCTCGGCGCCGTAGCCCAGGTCGACGGCCAGGGCCGACGCGAACGGGCCGTCGCGGCGGGTCAGCAGGGAGGGGTCGTAGGCAGCGAGGAAGGCGTCGACACGGCGCAGGCGGTTGGGCGCGGTCTTGCCCCGCGTGATACGCCCCGGCACTACCTGGTCCTTGGGGCGGATCACCGCCTCGGGGAATCGTTGCTGCACCTTGGGTGTCCTTCATTGATCCGCTGTTGCCACGAGCGAGACAATATGGCGACGATCAGGGGGCTCCACAAGCGGCCGCCCGCATCTCCTCCAGGTTCCAGCGCGCGTCGGTGTCGTCCGGGTTGCGCTCCAGAACGCCCTCCAGCAGGCTGACGGCCTCGTCGCCGCCGTCATCGGGGGCGGACCGCCACAGGGCGCAGGCCAGGTTGCCGGCGGCCCGGTCGTTGGCGGGATGGTCCCGCAGCACGGCCCGGAACACGCGCACGGCTTCGTCCAGACGGTCGGTCGTGTAGAGCAGCTCGCCTCGTTCCAGGCTGCGCTCGATTTCCCAGGTGGCCAAGGGCAGGCGCACGGCGCGACCATCGGACGGCAACGCCTCGGCGTGCAGGACCGGCGCGAAGCCCTCGGCCACCATGGTTTCCAGATTCAGGTCACCCGTCTCGCGTGCTGCGGCGGGCAGGTTCCACTTGCGCCGGAAGATCTCCCAGCGCTCGGCGATCTGCTGCATGTAGTCCACTTGGCCCGCCACGAAACTGCGGCTGCCGAAGTGGTGAACGAAGCTGTCCCGGGCCACGACCGTGCGCCAGCCGGCCAGCAGGGCGCGCAGGCAGTAGTCGTTGTCCTCGTAGTTGCCCTGGCCGAAGCGCTCGTCCAGGCCGCCGATCGTCGCCACCAGACGGCGATGAATGAGCAGGCAGAAGCCGACGGCCCACAGGACCGGCTCGCTGCGGCCGGCCTCCTGCCCAGCCCAGTCGGCGGCGAACGTATCGAGACCCTTGAGAGTGCGGTCGTCATAGCCCACGGTGGCCAGCTTCTGGGGGCCGCCGATGTTGTTGGTCATCGGTCCCACCAGGCCGACGTCCGGTTCGTCGAAACGCGCCAGCAGACGGTCGAGCCAACCCTCGGTCACCACCGTATCGCTGTTCAGCAGGCAGAAGTGTTCGCCCCGACCATGGGCCAGGCCCACGTTGTTGCCGGCGGCGAAGCCCAGGTTCTTCCCGTTGCGGATGACCGTCACCTGGGGGTGGGCGGCCTCCAACTGGTCCAGCAGTTCGAGGGTCTCGCGACCGGAGCCATTGTCCACGAACAGCACCTCGTGGCGCGGGTCGGTGTGGCGCAACAACGAGTCGGCGCACATGCCCACGTACTCGGGCGCGTTCCAGGTGAGGACCACGACGCTCACGGTCCCCCGCTCCTCGGGTTCGGCGAGGCTCACCGTCGGCGTGGCGTAGAGCCCGATGCACCCGGCGCCGGTCGAGGTGACGGTGCCGTCGGCCGCTCGCTTGAAGTCCGGCTGCGCCCGGCCCAGCCAGCGGTCGTTCAGCAGGCGCACGTTGTCGGCGACGCGGCTCCAGCGCTCGTCGCCGCTCTGGGATTCGTGGTGGACGACAACGCTCTCGGGCCGGTAGACCACCAACCCGCCCCGCTCACCCATGCGCAGGCACAGGTCCAGATCCTCGTTGCCGTTCCAGTAGGACGTGTCGAAGCCGCCCAGTTCCTCGAAGACGTCGCGCCGCACGGCCATGAGGGCCGCGCTCACCGCCTGCAGGCGTTGGGGATGGTTCGCCCCGGCAAAATCCGCCGGCTTGTGATGGCCCAGGTGGATGCCCTCCAGCATGGTCAGGGGACCGCGCTCGGCAGCCACGAGGGCCACACCCCCGTGCTGGATCGAACCGTCAGGGTAGAGCAGCTTGCTGCCCACCGCGTGGACGTCGGGGTCGCGGTCGAGGGTCATCACCAGGGGATCGAGCCAGCCCGACGTGACCTCGGTGTCGTTGTTCAGGAACAGCAGGTGCCGCCCGCCCGCCGCTTCGGCTCCGGCGTTGCAACCGGCGGCGAATCCCAGGTTTTTCCCGGGGGCCACGATGCGCAGACGACCCGCGGCGGCCTCGCCCGCCAACCATTGGCCGGTCCCGTCGGTGGATCCGTTGTCCACGACGACGATCTCGAAACTGGCCTCGCTCGTCTCCCTCAGCAGGGACGCCACGCAGGCCCGGGTCAGCTCCAGCTTGTCGTAGACGGGGATGATGATGGAGACATCACAGGTGGCGGGCAACGGCATGGAATCATCCCCTCCCGACCGGATTCCGGCCAGAAAAGTACCTAAATGGGCTATATCGGTTCGTGCCCGGGGATCTTTGCAAGCCACGGACCATGGTGGGACCTGGTTCAGCGTGGGATCTTGACATGGCCATCGCCGCCGCGTATTCTCGTCGGGATCCTTTAACCGTGGCCCGTGAGCCCGAAAGGAACCTGACCGATGGCCCTTGAAAACAGGCAGGACCACGCAACCCCGACGCCCCAACGGCGTGCGGGGCCTTTTTTTATCCACCAGTGCCCCCTTTAACCGGCGTCCGTGAGCGCCGGAAGGAGACCGTCATGACGACCACCGGGTCCGAGCCCGTCCTCCACCACGCCGCCCGTTTCATCGCCCCGGGCCGCCCCCGCCCCCTGGCCCGGCGTCTGGCCATCCACAACCGGGTCGTGCAGCGCGTCCGCCGCTTCCTCGAGGAGCAGGGTTTCAACGAGGTGCCCGTGGCCTCCCTCGCGCAGATCGGCACGGTCTGCGAGGCCACCGACACCGCCTTCACCCTGGACCACTGCGGCGCCCTCGCCTTCGCCGGCCAGGGTGGCCAACTCGCTTTGGAGACCATGGTCGCCGGCGGGTTCCCTGCGGTGTGGTGTGAGACCGAGGCGCTGCGCCAGGAATGGAAGGTGGATGAGCGTCACCTGACCGCCTTCAAGCTCATCGAGGCCGAGGGACGGGACCTGGACCTGGACGCCCTGTGCACGGTGCAGGAGAAACTCCTGAAGACCGTGGCGTCGGACCTGGGCGCCGAACTGCTCGGCGGGCGGGACGTCACCCGGCTGGACCGCATGCTGGGGTTCGACCACCCCCGCGTCACCTACCGCGAGGCGTTGGCCGTTCTCAACGAGCGCGGCTGGTCCATGCCCTTCGGCGAGGACCTGCATCGGGACGCCGAAGCGACCCTCAGCCGCTACTTCGGGTATCTGCCCTTCTTCGTGACCCACCTGCCGGCGTCCCTGAAGCCCTTCAACCTGCAGCGCGACCCCGACGACCCCCAGCAGTGCCTGAGCGCGGAGTACATCCTGCCCTGGTCCGGCGAGGCCATGGACGGCGGCGTGCGTGAGGTCGAC
>JAUUZX010000224.1 GCA_030592025.1 bacterium
ATGTGGGCGAGCCTCTTCGTCCTGCCCGACGGCAGCGGCCGGGGTTTCGACGGGTGCTACCTCGTGAACGGGGGCGGCGCGGTGGTCGATGCGTCCATCACCGTCACCCTGATCGACGAGGGGGGTTACCTCGTCATCGGGTATCCGGGTGAGGATATCTGGCTCGAAGGCGTGAGCGGCAACCTCACGGCCTGCGTGGGGCTGAATGTCCGGGCCGACGGTCCCTCCGACGCCCAGGGCGTGGCGACCTTCACGGTGCCGCCCACCGCGGGTGGGTACGCCGGCGACGGGCTGCACCTCATGTTCAACGGCTCCTCTTGGCTGGGGGGCATCATCCCCATGCGCATGAACAGCGCCGACATCAACGGCGACGGCCGGGTCAACCTGACGGACACGGGTTTCTTCGCCATGGACCTCTTCGAGGGCCCCTACAACTACCGCTCCGACTTCAACGCCGACGGCACCATCAACCTTTCGGACGCGGGGCCGATGGCGACAAACCTGGGGAATGCCTGCCCATAGCCGGGTGTTGACGGGCAGCGCAGCTTAACATAACGCCAGCGCACCGTTTTTGCTCCTTAACGTGTGTGACAGAAGCAGGTTAGCTCGAAACCGCCCCCCGGGGGGCGGTTTCCGGCGTTGCCCCCTCGATTCCAACTGACAGCCCCCACCGTTCCCCGTATCATGATGTCCCCTGGCCCAGCATCCCGATTCTGCCCGAAAGGACCCCACAACGTGACCCACGACACACCCACGGCCGACATGGCCGGCCGCACCAAGGTGCTCGGCTTCACCGGGGGCTACTGGATGCTCAACAGCATCGAGATGTTCGAACGCCTCGCCTACTACCTCGTGCGCAGCGTGGTGGCCATCTACATCATGCAGGCGGACGAGGTCCACGGCCTGCACTTCACCGCGGCCCAGAAGGGGACCATTTACAGTTTATGGTTCATCTTCCAGTCGTTGCTGCCCACGTTCACCGGCGGTTTCGCCGACCGGTACGGCTACAAGAAGACCCTCGCCTTCGCCATCACCCTGAACGTGATCGGCTACATCATGATGGGCACGCTCACGAGCTACGTGGGCTTCAGCCTGGCGGTCATCGTGCTGGCCACGGGCTCGGCGTTCTTCAAGCCCAGCCTGCAGGGATCCCTGGCCCACAACGTGACGGCGGAGAATTCGTCCATGGGTTGGGGTATTTTCTACTGGGTCGTGAACATCGGCGCGGCCATCGGTCCCCTCCTCGCGAACTGGCTGCGCTTCGGCTACGGCTGGCAGGCGGTTTTCTTCGTCTCGGCCGCTTTCATGTCCCTGAACTACCTCATGCTCTTCACTTTCAAGGATTTCGCCAGCGGCGCGGACAAGACCGACGGCCCGCTGAAGGTCTTCCTGCGCACGATCCGCAACCTGAGCGACCTGCGTCTGGTGGCCTGGCTGCTCATCATGAGCTGCTTCTGGCTCATGATGTACACCCTGTGGGATCTGCAGCCCAACTTCCTGACCGACTGGAACGACTCCAGCGATGTGGCCGGCCTCTTCCAGAGCGTCCCCTTCGGTCCCGACGGCTGGGTCATCACCACGGAGCAGGGTCTGCGGGTGCCCCAGGAACTGCTCATGAACCTGAACGCCGTGATGATCGTGGCGTTCATGATCCCCGTGAGCTGGATGGTGCGGAAACTCAAAACGCTGGAGTCCATGGTCCTCGGCATGGGCATGGCCACCGCGGGCGTGCTCATCGCCGGCCTGACCAACGTGGGCTTCGTGTTCCTGGTGGGCGTCGTCGGCTTCTCCCTGGGGGAGATGCTCACCGGCCCCAAGAAGAACGAGTACCTGGGCCTGATCTCGCCGCCGGGCAAGAAGGGCCAGTACCTGGGGTACGTGAACATCCCCGTGGGCATCGGCGGCCTGGTGGGGTCGCAGCTGCAGGGGTACGTGTACGGGAACTGGGGCGAGAAGGCGGTGCTGGCCCAGAAGTACCTGGCGACCCAGGCCGGCGCCGTGTGGGACGGCAAACTCACCAGCCTCGACGCGGCCTCCGGCGTGGTCCGTCCCGAAGCCTTCGAGCGCCTGATGCAGACGACCGGGTTGGACGCCACCGCCGCCACCGATCTGTTGTGGACGACCTACTCGCCGCAGTACGCCGTGTGGATCCCGTTTGCGTGCATCGGCTTCGTGGCGATCATCGCGTTGGTGATCTTTGCGCGGAAGGCGCGGGGGTGGGCGGACATGAACGCGTAGGGCGGCCCGGAAAGAATAGTAGTATCCTCCTGGTTCGACGTTGTCGGATCAGCCCTCGTCCCATCGAGGAAGCGCCAGGCGCCGGTCATGACCGTTCACGAGCAGCAAACACCCATGACGACGGGCAGGGATGCCTTCGAGCCCCGCTGTGCCGATCTCCCCACGACCCCCCGGAAGGACGTCGGGACGATCCTGGTCACCGGCGCCTCGGGTTATGTCGGCGGCCGCCTCGTGCCCGAGTTGATCGCCCGCGGGTACCGGGTGCGGGCCATGATCCGCGGGAGCGAAACCGGTGACCTCGGTTCATGGCCCGAAGTCGAGATCGTGGTGGCCGACGCTCTCGATCCCGAGTCCCTTGCCCGTGCCCTCGAGGGCGTTGCGGTTGCCTACTACCTCATCCACTCCATGGTTCGTGGCCCCGGGGAGTTCGCCCGCGCCGACCTGCAGTCGGCCCACAACTTCCGTGAGGCGGCCCAGGACGCGGGGGTGGAACGGATCATCTATCTGGGTGGGTTGGGCGCTCCGGCGGAGAACCTCTCGCGCCACCTCGACAGTCGCCGGCACGTGGCCGAAGAACTCGCGGATGGCTCGGTGCCCATCACGATCCTGCGGGCGTCGGTCATCATCGGTTCGGGCAGCGCGTCCTTCGAGATCATCAAGGGCCTGATCGACCGGCTGCCGCTGATCCCGTTCCCGACCTGGGCGAACAACCTGTGCCAACCCATCGGGATCCGTGACGTCGTGAAGTACCTGGTCGGCGTGCTCGAGTTGCCACAGATGGGGGACAGGACCTTCGACATCGGCGGTCTGGAAGTATTGACTTACCGCCAGATGATGAGCGAGCTGGCGTCCATCCTGGGCAAGCGTACGCGCTTCGTCCCGGCACCGATCGGCGGTACGAGGCTGGTCGCCTACGCCATCAGCCTGCTGACCCCGGTGCCGGCGCCCATCTCGATGTGCCTGATCGGCGGGCTGAAGTTCGACACGGTCTGCGACCGCAACGCCATCCAGATACTCATCCCCTTCGTACCGATATCGTACCGCGAGGCCCTCGTCCGCGCCCTGAGTGTCGAGGAGCAGGACCGTGTGTCGACCCGCTGGTCCGACGCCTACCCGCCGGCCCACGAGTTGAGCATCAAGCTCCCCCAGTTGAGACGACCGCCCCGCTATCGTGCGGCCTATTCGAGGCTGACGGACCGCTCGGCGTCGGCGCTGTTCGGGGCGATCATCCGCATCGGCGGCCGCGAAGGCTGGTTCAACGCCAACTGGATGTGGCGTCTGCGCGGCGCCTTCGATCGCGCGATTTTCGGGGTGGGAACGGCGCGCGGACGGCGCAGCGCCCGCAGGCTCCGCATCGGCGACGCCATCGACTTCTGGCGCGTGGAGGATCTGCAGCCGGACCGGCGCCTCCTGCTGCGGGCGGAGATGCGCATGCCGGGACGGGCGTGGCTGGAATTCGACATCAGGGAGGAGAACGGTCAACGGCGTCTGGGAATCACGGCCCACTACGCGACGAAGAGCCTCTTCGGGGTTCTCTACTGGCGGTTTTTCCAGCCCTTCCACGGGTACATCTTCAAGCACCTGTTGCGTCAGATCGAGGAGCGCAGCTAGGCGTTCGACCATGAATACTGAATTTGGTAGGGACCGGAAGCCCATCCAGGCAGCGCAACGGCCCATCTGGTTGACTCTGGCGTTTCATTTGAAGTAGGCTCAAAAAGCCTGGACCAGGGACCACGCCGATGGTCGACCGGTCCCACGGGCAGTCACGCTCACCAGGGGGAGTGCCACGAGTGAGACACCGATCTACACGTCACCAAGCACGGTGAAGAGCCTTTGGCAGGAGTACCGGATCTACGACGACCGTCTCGAGTTCGACACGCACCTCGGCCAGATGGCGGTCCCGTTCGAGGAGGTCGAGGGGATCGAGATTTCCGAGTCGGAGGTCCGGGGTCTGCTGCGGGGTGATCTCCACCTCACAGGCTTTCGCCCGGCGCTCAAGCTCGATTGGGCGAACTTCGTCGAGCACGTGGTCGTCGACAAGAGCGAGGGTCGCATCCGGCGCATTCTTCTGACTCCTGACGATCTGGAGACATTCAAGAGCAAGCTGGACGAAGCGCTGAATCGGTTTCGCGACGACTCGTCGACTACTTGAGCAGCGTCAGCTTCCGACTCAACGTGACCCTGCCGATCTTCACCTGGCACAGGTAGACACCTGCGGAGGCGCGGCCGCCGTCATGGGTGCGGCCGTCCCACACGAGCCGGGTTGCCTGATC
>JAUUZX010000442.1 GCA_030592025.1 bacterium
AAGGACGTCCTCCGGAACGTGGATCTCTTCGAGGCCGTGGACGACGACCATCTGCTGGCCATGGCCGCCGCCGGCGATGTCCTGGTCCTCGAGCGCGGCCAGATGCTGTTCCGTCATGGCGACCGATCCGACCGCCTCTTCCTGGTCATGGAGGGGGCCATCGAAATCGTCCGCGCCACCAGCGACCAGTCCGGCCCGGTGCCCGTGGCCTACATCGCCCCCGGCGAACTCATCGGCGAGATGGCCCTGTTCACCGGCACGCCACGTCGGTCGGACGCCCGCATCCCCGAGATCGCGGTGGTCTGGGTCCTGACCAAGCGGAACTTCATGCGGTTGGCCGACAGGATCCCCGGCTACGGCATGGAACTGACGAAGATGTTCGCCCTCCGCACGCAGGAACTCATCACCCACATGCAGCGCCAGACCAAGCGCAAGGAACTCGCGGGCAAGCTGCGCCACTTCGACATGCCGACGGTGGTCCAGACCCTCATCAGCGCCAAGCAGAACGGGCTGCTGTCGTTCATGGACAACGAGGAAAAGACCTTCGCCGAGGTCGTGATGACCAACGGCAACATCGACCGCGCCTGGTGCGGCCCCCTCCACGGCCACGAGGCCTTCTCGGAGATCTTCCTCCACCGCAACGAAGGTGAATTCATCTTCCGCTCGTCCAGCGACTTCGACCCCGACATCATCAGCGGTGTCGCCATCGACATGCCCGCCCACCACCTCCTGATGGAGACCATGCGCAAGGCCGACGAGCTGGAGAAGCTGCGGGAGGAATTCCCCGACACGAACCGCAGCTTCGAAGCCCTGACCACGGCTCTCGCCTGGAAGGAAGAGGAAGACAAGGAGGTCGCCCAGGCCGTGCTGCGCCTCCTGCGATCCCCGCGCCCGATCGAGGGGCTCAACGACCTGGTGCCTTGTTCGACCTACATGCTGTACAGGGTCATGAAGAAACTCGTCGCATCGCGGCAGGTGGGGCCGGTGTAGCGACGGGAGGCCCACCGGGAGCCCCCCGTCTGCAACTCCCGGACGTCTCCAGGCCTCAGCGCTTCCGCCAGTCCAGGAACCCCCGCTCCTCGCCCTTTTCGAACTCGGCGACGACTTCGGGGTAATACTTCACGAGTACGTCGAGGCCAGCGTCGATGTCGTCGTGACCCACCAGCACGCAGACCAGCTTCTTCTTGATGCGCTTGATGTTCGGCCCGTAGACCTTGGACACCGCCACCTGAACGCCCTGCTCGCGCAGGATGCCCACGACTCCCTTGGCCTTCTTGGGGTCGGCGTGGCCCTCCTCCTCGTCCAGGTCGTTGGTCACCCGGCAGACGGGTTCCCAGCCGTCGGGTGAAAGGTCGAAGACCTCGTAGAATTCCGCGTCGCCGAAGTGACGGCCCATGAAGTTGCGGCCGTCGTCGGTCCCGATGGCCAGCCTCAATCGCTCCATGGATCAGACCCCCTGGAAGAGCTTCAGGTCGCCCTTGCGGTAGGCCTCGAGCGCCTCCTTGACGGTCATCTCGCCCGCGCCGACGTAGATCTCGATCCCCGTCGCCTTCAGGACCGCCGCCGCGTTGCCGCCGGGGCCGTTGCCCGTGATCAGCACGTTGGCGCCGAGTTCCGTCAGCTTCTGGGCCGTCCGCGGACCGGCCCCATGGGCCTCCTGGTCGACGGCGCTGTTGTCCACGGTCCGGACCTCTTCCGTCCCGTCGTCGAAGGCGAAGAAGTAGCGGGTGCGCCCGAAGCGGGGATCCATTTCGGAATCCCATTCGGTCCCGCGGGTCGTGAATACGATGTTCATCGTCAACTCCCTGTTCGAGGAAACGGGGCCGCCGCGCATGTCCACATCACGGCGCCCCCACGAGTTCGTTGATGGTTGTCCAGCAGTCGGCCAGGGACTGCTTCAAGGCGTCGTCCCATTCGACGATGGTGCGTCCGTTGGTGATGGCCGCCGTGAAGGCCTCGTCGTAGGGGATCTCCACCAGCGGCACGATCTCCTCCTGGGCAAGGAAGGCGCGCAGTTCGTCCCGGACGCCCAGGTTCAGGTCGGCCTTGTTGATGATGCAGGCGGACCGGATCCCGAATTTCTTCACGAGTTCATGGACACGCTTCAGGTCGTGCAGACCGGACTTCGTCGCCTCCGTCACCAGCACGACCAGCGAGGCCCCCGAGAGGGAGGAGACCACCGGACAGCCGATCCCCGGCGACCCGTCGACCAGGACGATCTCCCGACCGGCCTCCCGGGCCACCCGCCGGGCCTCGTTCTTGACCTTGGCCACGAGCTTGCCCGAGTTGTCAGCGCCAATCCGGAGCCTGGCGTGCACCATCTGCGACCCGGTCCTGATGCGGGACTGGTACCAGTCGCCGACGTTCTGCTCCACGTTGGTGATGGCCTCGTCGGGGCACACCCGCGCGCAGTAGCCGCACCCCTCGCAAGCGAGAGGATCGACGATGTACTGGCCGTCGCGGACCAGGACGGCGTCGTAGCGGCAGACGTCGAAGCACCGGCCGCAGCCCCCGCACAGGTTCTGATCGATCACCGCGAGTTCACCGCTGAAAAAGGGCTCCGCCTTGCCGAAATCCGGCTCGAGCAGGAGGTGCATGTCGGCGGCGTCCACGTCGCAATCGGCCACGACCACATCCAGCCCGCCGAGGATCGCGAAGGACGCGGTGAGCGACGTCTTGCCCGTGCCCCCCTTGCCCGAGACGACGACGATCTCCTTCATGATGTCGCCCCCTTCCCGTGGCCGAGGATCCGCTCGGCGACCGCGGCTACGGCCTCCCGCACCTCGGGCAGTTCCGGATAGATCAGGCGGCCGTCCGCGTAGAGTTCGGCGATCCGGCGGCTGTTGGGGATGC
>JAUUZX010000072.1 GCA_030592025.1 bacterium
GCCGCAATCATCCCGTCCCCCGGTACGATCAATTCCTGGCACCGCGCCCCCGGCGCGTCGATCTCCCCGGTGGCCAGCATGCGCGCAATGATGGCCGCCGGGTAACCGGTCATGCGCATCATGGCCGAGATATCCGTTTCGGAATCGTGACGGTCGACGATGCGCACGTTGCGCCGCACCGCCTCGCCACCCAGCCAGCCCTCGGCCCAGCACCAGACCAGGACGACGTCCTCGCCCGGCAGGTCCAGGGCCTTGTCCAGGCAGTGGGCCAGCACCTGGCGCGGGGCGATCTTCACGCCGCCCACGTCGACGGGCCGGTTGTCGGTCAATCCCAACTCGTGGAGCAGGCGCACCTGGGCGCAGTGGCCCCGGTAGCGGATGGTCTTGTAGTCCAGGTCGGGCACGCGGTCCAGCAGGGTCTTCGGCAAGGTGGAGGTGCCGCCGCTGGTCTGGAAGGCCTCCAGGTCGCCGAAGGGCTCGGGGAACGTGATGGGCTCGAGTTCGCTGAGGGACGGCACCGTCTGCAGACGGCCCTCGCGGATGACCACCGCTGGCTCGATGTACTCGTTGATGAGGCCCTGCACCGAGAACACGACCTTGTAGTTCATGGGGGGCAGGGGTGTGGCGGGCAGGCCGCCCACCCGCAGGCGCAGGCAGGTCACTTCGTCGAGGCCGTCAGCCAGCCAGTAGCCGAGGATGCCGGCCAGTCCGGGAGCGAGACCGCAGTCCGGCACGACGCTCACGCCGGCGGCCCGGGCCTCGCCGTCCAGTTCGAACTCCCGGGCCACGATGTCGTTGTTGCCGCCCAGGTCCAGGAAGTGGCAGCGATTCGCGACGGCCAGGGCGGCCAGGTCGGCGTTGAACCAGTAGTTGACGGCGCTGATGGCCACCTGGGCGTCGGCCATGAGGGGGCCGACGAGGGCGGCGTCGGTCACGTCGCCCGCGGTGACGGTCACCCGTGGGTCGTCCAGGCGGCATCGGAGCCGGTCCAGGGCGTCGGCGTCCCGGTCGAAGATGTGCAAGGCGGTGGTGCCTGAACCTGGGCGCAGCAGGTCGTGGGCGATGGCCGTTCCCTGCAGGCCCGCACCGAGGAGCAGATAGGTCAAGAAGGGCTCTCCCTGGTCTCGACCACGCGGCCGAGAAGCATCTCGGCGGCGGCGGTGAGCGCGTCGTCGTCGTGCTCGTCCGCGTGGTCGCGCATTAGCTCGTCGAGGATGGCGGCCTGCTTCCGGTTGACCGCAATGACCTCGTCGAGAGGACGTCGGCCGAAGTGTATCATGGGATACAGAGGTGTCCACTGGTCGGGCATGAGGTCCCACAGGCGGCGCTCCAGGCGCCAGCGACGGTCGTAGTCCGGGTCGGCGCTCTGGCCGATGGACACGAAGTTGCGCAGACTGAGGTCGCCGATGGCGTCGGTGCAGGGCTTGCGGCGCTCGCTGTAGGCGGGCAGCACCTGGTCCATGTCGCCGGCGAACTCCGCGATGAGGTTGTCGAGGACCGTGACGTCCTCGAAGCCCGCGTTCATGCCCATGGCGAAGAAGGGCACGATGGCGTGGGCGGCGTCACCGATGAGGCCGACGCGGCCGTCCACGTGCCAGGGCGAGCAGCGCACGGCCTTGATGTCCGACGGCGGGTTGTCGGCGAGTTGCTGCGCGTAGTCGGGGCAGAGGGACGCCACATCGGGGAAGGCCTCGACGAAACCGCGCACCCGTTCGTCGGTGGTGCGGTCGTCACGAAAAAGATTGTCGCCCTTCTTGGCAAAAAACAATGTGCCGGTGAAGCTGCCGCCCTGGTTCGGGAGGGCCACGAAGAGGCCTTCGGGGCGGGGCCAGATGTGCACGCCGTCGGGGTCGAGCTGGAAGCCGCCGCCGGGGGCCGGGGGCAACACGAGTTCGAAGTAGCGGTAGTCCAGGGTGATCACGTCGTCGCCGATGCAGCCGGTCCGGCAGATGTCCCGGCGCACCCGGGAGTTCATGCCGTCGGCGCCCAGCAGGTGGTCGCAGTCCAGGGCCTCGGCGTGGTCGGTCTTCAGGTCGCGGGCGACGAGGCGGCCCGTAGCCAGATCGACGTCCTCGCACAGGGTCTCGAAGCGGATCTCGATGCCGGCCTTCTCGGCGCCGTCCAGCAGCACCGAGTTGAGGGTCTTGCGGTTCACGGTCCACAGGGCGTCGTCCTCGTGGCCGTAGGCCTGCTCCTGGATGGCGCCGTCGGGCAGGTGGACGCAGCGGCGGCGCTTGGGCATGGCGCCCTCGCGCACGGCGCCGGCCAGGCCCACGGTTTCCAGGGCGTGCCAGCCCCTTTCCGACAGGGACATGGCGATGGAACGCCCACCCGGGATGTCGGCCCGACGCATGTCCGGGCGCCTTTCGAGCAGGGTGACCCGGGCTCCGCGACGGACGAGATGCAGCGCACACAGGGTGCCCACGAGACCGGCGCCCACCACGGCGAAATGGCGCCCCTCCAGCTGGCGTGGATCGTTCATGTTATGGAATCTCCCGGACCATGAGTTGCGATAGGCGCAGGCCCCTCCCCTTTGGAGCCTTATGGGTCCTCATGATATCACGAATTCGTCGTAGATGAAAGCAGATAAGATAAGTGGGAGTTTAAGGGCGGCGTGCGGTCGGTCGCTCAACCTTCGCTTTGACCTGGGAGGTCGCCGGGACTAGACTGCCTGTATCCAACGTCTTCGCCGTCAGGCACGGTCCCCAGACCCGCGAGGCCCACCCATGGAAGCCAAGGTTCTGCAGAAGCATCTTCTGGAACTCATCCGCCGGACGTCGGTGGAGTTGCCGTCGGACGTGATCGAGGCCATCGATCGCGGCTATCGGCGGGAGAAGAAGGATTCGACGGGGCAGTACGCCCTGAAGGTTATCCGCGACAACATCGTCATGGCCAAGGACAAGTCCCAGCCCCTGTGCCAGGACACCGGCACGATCATCTGCTACGCCGACCTGCCCGACTGGTGCGACGAGCGCACCTTCCGCAAGGCCTACGAGTGGGCGGTGGTCAAGGCCACCAAGATCGGCTACCTGCGCCAGAATTCGGTGGACTCGATCACCGGCGTCAACTCGGGCAACAACCTCGGCCCGGGCAACCCCAGCTACCATTTCCATACCGCGCGGGGCAAGGCCCTCAAGGTGCGCATGATGCTCAAGGGCGGCGGGTCCGAAAACATGAGCGCCCAGTACAGCCTGCCGGACAACCGCATCGACGCCGGCCGCGACATGGCGGGTGTGCGGCGCTGCCTGCTGGACGCCGTGGTCCAGGCCCAGGGCAAGGGTTGCGGCCCGGGCATCCTCGGCGTGTGCATCGGCGGCGACCGCGGGTCGGGCTACGTGGCGGCCAAGGAGGAGTTGTTCCGGCTGATCATCGACGAGAACGCGGACCCGGATCTGCGCAAGTTCGAGAAGCGGATCATGAAGGAGGCCAACGGGCTCGACATCGGCCCCATGGGCTTCGGCGGGAAGACGACGCTCCTGGGCGTCAAGGTCACCCACCGCAACCGGGTGCCCGCGTCGTTCTTCGTGTCCATCGCCTACATGTGCTGGGCTTTCCGGCGCAACGGCTTCGTCTTGTCACAGGGCGGGCGCATCTCGCGCTGGCTGTACGACTCCTAGGAGGGTTGGATCATGTTGCTCGAAGCTCCGTTCACCGAAGAAAAAATCCGCGCCCTCAAGGTCGGCGACAAGGTCGAGATCACGGGCCTCATCTTCACGGGCCGGGACGCGTTCCACAAGTACCTCCACGACGGCGGCAAGCCGCCGGTGGACCTCCGCGACAGCATCGTCTACCACTGCGGGCCGGTCGTCGTGAAGGAGGGCGGCAAGTGGGTCGTCAAGGCGGCGGGACCGACCACAAGCATCCGCGAGGAGCCCTACCAGGGGCCGCTCATGGAGCAGTACGGTATCCGTGCCGTCATCGGCAAGGGGGGCATGGGCGCCAAGACCCTCGAGTACTGCCGCAAGGTGGGGGGCGTGTACTTCCACGCCATCGGCGGCGCCGCCCAGGTGCTGGCCGAGCGGGTCACGGCGGTGGAGGGCGTCCACCTGGCCGAGAAATTCGGCGCGCCGGAGGCCGTGTGGGAATTCCGCGTGGACCGCTTCCCGGTAGTCGTCACCATGGATTCCCACGGCAATTCCCTGCACGATCAGGTGCAGGCGACGTCGGAGGAAAATCTGCGCCGCACCCTCGGCTGAGGGCTGGACGGAACCGGACGCTGCGCAACACGAACGAGGAGCACCCGTGAATCTGGACCAAACGAACACGGATCGAGGGAACGAGACCACGCCGGGGACCGGCGGCCTGGCGCTGACCCTGCCCATGATCCTGAACATCGTCCACCGGGGACGATACCTAGTGGTGGCGGTCACCCTGGTGGGGCTGCTCATGGGCGTGGTGTACAGCATCTTCGCGCCGCGCATGTACGAGGCGACGTCCCAGGTGCGGCCGGGGGTGGTGTCCTACACGGGCGACGGCACGCCGCTGCGGGAGGCGTCCCTGAAGGACATCGTGCTCTGGTTCCGCTCGGACATGTTCTGGCCAACCCTGCGCGAGCTGCCCGACTTCGCCGAGCTGAAGGTCGCGCCGGTGATCGACGCCGAGTTCGTCCCGGTGGGGGTGCAGTTCGATCGGGGTGGCGATGTCATCACCCTGACCACCTTCAACAAGGACGCCGCCCGGGCGGTCACGACCCTGGCCGCGGCGGTCGCTGCGTTCAACCAGCAGGCCGAGCAGGACACCCTCCGCGGAGCCATCGCCCTGACCCGGGGCGGGGCCCTGGTGCGGCAGGACAAAATCCGCGCCGACCTGGCGTTCGTGGCGGCCGCCGAGGCGCGCAACTTCCTCGAGATCGCGGCCCGTGAACGGGAACTCACCCTGGTGGATGCCCGCACCGAGCGCATCGATCTGGAGGTGCAGCGTCTGGTCAAGGGCCGGGCCTGGCGTGAGCGTTCCATCGCCACGACCGAGGCCGAAGTGGAGACGGTTCGTGGGCGTTTGCATGAGGCCCGCGACCTCCTGGCCACGGCCATGGAGCGCGAGAACGGTGTCATGGCCGGTGGGGACGGTCGCGTCGGCAACAACGACGCCGTCACCGAACTGCTGCTGCAGACCGCGAGCCGCGAACAGGCCGGCCGCGTGGGTGATCTGCTGCTGACGGTGAACACCTTGAGCGCCACGGTCTACACCCACACCCTGCGGGCGGACAGCCTGCGCGACAGCATGGACGCCATCAGCCTCCAGATGGCCGGCCTGGAGCTGGAGAAGGACGTCGAGCTGACCAAGGCCCGGGCCGACATCGGGCAGAGGATCGCCGACCTGCGCATCGTCGCCGAGCACGACCTGCCCTTCCGGCGGGCCCAGTTCGAGTCGGACATCCAGGCCATCCAGGTGCAGATCGACCAGCTCACCCCGCTGGAGCGCGTGGGCATGATCTCCGTGTCGAACAAGCCAGTGCGGCCGCGGAAGGTGCGGGCGACGGGCATCCTGACGGTGCTGGCGTTCTGCGGCGGTCTCTTCCTGGTCTTCACGCGGGAGTACTACCGGCGCAACCGATCCGAGATCCTGGCCGACGGCCGTCCGTGATGGCGGGCACCGGCCTGCTCCGGTTCATCCTGGTGGTGCTGCCGCTGACCAACTCGGCGACGCTGCCCTTGGGGTTCCCCCTCAAGCTCTACGAGATCGTCGGCCTGGTGGCCATCGCGCGGGCTCTGACCGGGCCCGGCTTTACCCTGGGGCCCCACCGCCGCATCGTCGCCCTGTGGGGTGTGTTCCTGTTCGGCAGCATGTTCGCGTCGGCCTGGGGTCTGTACGCCCTGGGGACGCGGGATCTGGGCATGCTGGAATGGGCCCACGGGCGCTACCAGCCCCTGGTCAACACCTTCTACCACTACTTCTACCTGGCCTTCGACATGGGCCTCATGATGCTCATGCTCGACGCCCTCCAGCGTGGCGCCCTGACCATGCGCGTATTCTGCCGGGCCTGGCTGTGGGGGACGGGGCTGGCGGTGGGCTACGCCGTCTTCCTGAACTTCGTCCACCACGCGGGGCTGCCGACCCTGCTGGCCCTGCGTTGGGACGACGTGCAGACCATGTCCGTGGGCGGGTTCAATGTGGTGCGCACGGGGCCTTTCGAGGAGGGCAACTACTTCGGGCTGTACCTGCTGGTGTCCCTGGTGATCGCGCTGCGGGCCCAACGCCTCTGGCCGGATCGCCTCTTCCGCGTGCTCGTGCCCGTAAGCTTGCTGGGGGTGTTGATCACAGCCTCGCCGGCGGCCCTGCTCGGCGCCATGGTCCTGCTGCTGGTGGCCGTCGTCTTCGGCCGGGTGTCACCCCTGGTGCGGGGCGGCACCATCGCCGCGGGCATCGGTGTCTTCGCTGCCCTGGCGGCCACGGGACTGCTGCGCACGTTGGTCCTGGACAAGTTCTCCCTCATCTTCTACGGGGGCGTGACCGATACCCGCAACATCTCCCTCGTGCAGCGTTTGAACGAGTCCTACCACGCCTGGCTCATGTTCCTGGACCACCCCCAGGGTGTGGGCATGGGCAACTACGGCTACTTCTTCGGGGACTATCCGGACCTGTACGTCTGGCTCCACGCGGCCTGGATGAGCATCAAGCACATCCCCAACAACGTGTACCTGGAGGTGCTGTGCGAGCACGGCGCCCTGATGGCGGTGCTCTTCGTCGTCATCCTGATGCGCATGACGACCCGCCTGCTGCGGGCCCGGGAATTCCTGGTGACGGTGGGCCTGCTCCTGGTGCTCGTCTACTTCGCGGCGTTCCCCACCTTCCGCCTCAGCCTGATCTGGGTGTTCTGGGCGTTCATCATTTTTATCGGCAGGGATGTTGACGAGGCGACCGACCGGGCCTGAACTCACCCGACGGCGTTGCGGCGGCGGGCGAAGTGCAGGACGGGCCAGACCGCGGTCGCCAGGTAGGCGGCTCCCCCCAACGCCACCCGCAGCAGGACGTGCCAGGTGGGGGTGGCCAGCACCGCGCCACC
>JAUUZX010000025.1 GCA_030592025.1 bacterium
GGGGCGAGCTCGATGTCGAAGGTGGTGCGTTGGCCGGTGAAGTACTCGGCGAGCTGGTCGCGCAGGGGTGTGAAGGCCGCCTGGTCTTCATGGATATCCAGGGGCGGCGGCGGGCCAGGATCCTCGCTTCCCGCCTCCGCCTCCGCCAGCCCGCCGGCGTGCAGGGCGCGGCCCAGGGCGTGGGCCCGGGTGTGGTACTCCCAGGCACGGGGCAGGAACTCGAGGTGGGCCAACCCGTCGGGGCCGGCGACCGCGAGCAGGGGGTCGAGGACGGTGCGCAGCAGAGCGTATCGGATCATCGGTTCAACCTTCCTCCTGACAGGACGGGATCATATCAGAACCAACGGTCGCAACACAATGGGGCGATGAATTCATGGCTGGCCTTCCCGGCAGGGGTGACGAAGCCGGTCGTCGGGTCGTCCCGGCATATTTTCAGGGTCGGCTTCTCCCTGCCGGCGGCAAGTGATGGTGGGCTCTCCAGGCCTGGAAATCACGAAAAGTGCACCAAAGGACGTTGATATCCAGTCTTAAATCCATATAACCCATATAAATACACTAAGTTAAAAATATATCAGGACGTCGAAAACCGGCTATTTCCCACAAGAATACCATGAAATAACACCCGTAAACGCCGTTTTCACGTAGTAAAACACTCTGATATCCACAACTCAACGCTTGGAGTTTTCTTTTTGACAGCCGATCCAGAGCTTGCATACTTCCATAATCATGAAAGTTGAGAACTTTGAAATCTTCGAGATCCACGCGGCCTACTGCCGGGCCCTGGCCAGTCCGAAACGTCTGGCCATCCTGGCGTGCCTCGATCGGCGGGAAATGTCCGTCGGCGAGCTGGCCGATGCGTGCAGCGCTCCTCTTTCCACGATCAGTCGTCACTTGAGCGTGATGAAGGACAAGCACCTGGTGATTGCGCGGCAGGAAGGCACGCGGGTGTACTACCGACCCGCGGACTCGAGGATCGTCGCGGCCTGTTCCCTCATCCGTACGGTGCTCATCGACGGCATGAAGAAGAGGGGCGAACTGATCCGGGAGATCGACCCCGAAGAGATGATCATCAGCGATGATGACGAACCCGCGGATCCCTCCACCGAACAGGAAGGCTCGTGATGGACAGAAGGAATTTCCTCAAGAACCTGTGCGCGGCCGGTGCGACCTCCATGGCACTGCCGGCCCTTGCGGAGGCGCGGGAGGAGACGACGAAGAAGGAGTTCGTCTCCGTCCTCGTCGACACGACGCGCTGCATCGGTTGCCGCAACTGCGAGGTCGCCTGCGCAACGCAGAATGACCTCCCCATACCGGAGAGCACGTCTCCGGACGTCTTCGCCGAGTTGCGTGACACCACGCCGGACCAGTGGACGGTGGTCAACAAGTTCGACACCGACGCCGGCGAGGTCTTCGTCAAGAAGCAGTGCATGCACTGCAACCAGGCCGCCTGCTCGACCGCCTGCCTGACCCAGGCCATGTACAAGACCGAGGAAGGGCCGGTCATCTGGCGGGCGAGCAAGTGCATGGGCTGCCGGTTCTGCATGGTGTCCTGTCCGTTCGTCATCCCGCGGTTCGAGTACCACAGCGCGAACCCCAAGATCCAGAAGTGCATCCTCTGCAACGAGCGGTTGGAAGAGGGCGAGCTGCCGGCCTGCGTCGAGACCTGCCCGGTGGACGCCCTCCAGTTCGGGACCCGGCGCGAGATGGAGCGCATCGCCCAGAACCGGATCTACAACAACCCCAACGACTACGTCGACCACATCTACGGTCAGGACGAAGTCGGCGGGACCGGTTGGTTGTACCTGTCGGCGGCACCCTTCGACCAGATCGGTTTCCGCACCGATCTGAGCCACGAACCCGTGCCGGCGTTGACCCAGAACTTCCTGTACGCCGTGCCCGTCGTGTTCCTGCTCTGGCCGGCGGCCCTCAACGGCATGCGCTACATCAAGTCCAACGAGGATGCCGTCCAGATCGACATGACCGACAACGCGGGAGAGGACACATGAGCCAGACTCCGGCACCGACCACTCCCAACATCGGCAGTGTCGGCGACTTCGTACGATTCCTCGCCAGCGAGATGAAGCCCAAGGGCAAGTTCCTGACGCCCTTCAACATGATCTCCATCCCCATCATCGCCGTGGGCATGGTGCTCATCGTCATCCGCTTCATCTACGGCATCGGGGCCATCACGAACCTGGACCAGCAGACGCCCTGGGGCATCTGGATCGGGTTCGACGTGGTCACCGGCGTGGCGTTGGCCGGTGGGGCCTACGTGCTGACCTTCATCGTCTACATCATGGGACGTCAGCGTTACCACTCGATCGTGCGGTCCGTGGTGCTCAACGGTTTCCTGGCCTACATGTTCTACGCCGGGGCGCTGATGCTGGATCTGGGACGACCCTGGAACATCATCAACCCGATCATCGGCAACAACTTCGGCGTCAGTTCGGTGCTCTTCCTGGTGGCCTGGCACTTCATGCTGTACATGGCCGCCGAGTTCATCGAGTTCTCGCCGGCGGTGGCCGAGTGGCTGGGCATGAAGCGCCTGCGCAAGATCACCGGCGGGCTGACGGTGGCCGCGGTGATCTTCGGCATCACACTGTCGACCCTGCACCAGTCGGGTCTGGGCGCGCTGTTCCTCATGGCCGAGAGCAAGATCCACCCCCTGTGGTACACCGAGTTCATCCCGGTGCTCTTCTTTGTGTCGAGCATCTTCGCGGGCCTGTCCATGGTCATCGTCGAGGGGTCCATCAGTCACAAGGTCTTCGCCTCGCGGTTGGGGCACGGCATGCACGATGGCCATGACGGCATCCTGATCGGGCTCGGCAAGGTCTGTGCCGGGGCGATGTTCGTCTACCTGTTCCTGAAGCTGCTCGTGGTGATCCACGGCCAGCAGTACGCGCTGCTGTTCACGGGCTGGGGCGCCTGGTTCGTGGTGGAGGTGGGCGGCTTCGTGCTCGTGCCCCTGCTGCTGTTCTACAAGGCGGTCAGGGAGGGGAACGTCAAGCTGATCAAGATAGCGGCGTCGATGGCCCTGGTCGGCATCCTGCTGAACCGGCTGAACATTTCCGTCATCGCCTTCAACTGGTTCTCGGAGAACCACTACGTGCCCCACTGGGCGGAGATCTGGGTCACCGTGACCATCATCCTGTTGGAAATCTGGGCCCTGCGCTGGATCGTGCATCGGATGCCGGTCCTGAGCGATCCTCCCGCCTGGGCGGCGGAGATGGACGACCACTAGGCGGAGTGGCGGGCCGGTCTCAGGCCCGCGATTCCCGAGGAAGAGGATTCGTCATGACCGAGTACACGTACCTGGACATCTTCGCCACCAAGGGCATCGAGTACATGGTGGTGCTGGTCTACTTCGTGCTGTTCGTGGTCTTCACCCGGACGCTCGAATCCCCCAACAAGAACGGCAAGAAGAAGGCCGGAAAGGAATAATCATGCGGACGCGAATCGCCATTTCCCTGGCCGGTCTGCTGGGTCTCGCCTTGATGGTTCCGGGCACCGCCCGGGCCTACGAGGAGTACATCCCCGGCGCCGGTGAGAACCTCGCCTGTTCCCTGTGCCACACCTGTGAGTACCCCACCCACGACGACCTCTGCCTGAGCAAGAGCTTCTGCCTGCGCAATCGCGGGGCCAACCAGTCGGGCGGACTCCCGCACCAGAAGGTCATGGTCCTGGACGAGATGGAGAAGGTCTACGACCCGGTGTACTTCGATCACGAGAAGCACGCCCAGATGTCGTCCATGGGCGGCGGTTGCGAGAGCTGCCACCACTTCGTGCCGGCCACCAGCGGCCACCCGGCCTGCCGCGAGTGCCACGCCGTCAATTCGAAGCACAGCAAGATCCAGCCGGGCCTGAAGGCGGCCTATCACCGCCAGTGCCTGGACTGCCACAAGGAATGGGACACCGAGACCCATTGCGAGTGGTGCCACCGCAAGAAGGTCGGCGGCATGAGCGATGCCGAGATCGCCGGTTTGCCGGACCTGATCCACGAGGCTCCCCTGGAGGTCAAGGACCTGATCGTCTTCGAGACCGACTACGATGACGGCGACAAGGTTCCTTTCCACCACAAGAACCACGTCGAGCTCTATGATCGCGATTGCAGCGTCTGCCACGAGAACGAGACCTGCGCCAGTTGCCATGTGCACGGCGCCGAGTCCCACCCCCTGGGCCTGATCGCCGAGGTCGACCTGCACGACACCTGCTACAAGTGCCACGACGAGGAGAAGGGTTGCGAGCAGTGCCACGGGCGCGGCGCGAACGACCTCTTCGACCACGCTGAGGTGGGCTGGGAACTGCAGCCCTACCACAAGGTGCTGCAGTGCAAGGATTGCCACCAGACGGCGGGCAAGTACGAAGCCAACGACCCGCGCTGCGTGACCTGCCACTTCGACGGATTCGACCCGAAGCGCTTCAACCACGCGGTGACCGGCGTCGTGCTCGACGAGGTCCACCGTGAGGAGGCGGACTGCGCCGATTGCCACACCAGCGGCTACGGCGTCCACACCACCTGCGACAATTGTCACGATGACGATCGCAAGTGGGAGCGCCACGCCAGCTTCGGACCTGGATCCGAGTAGACCGTCCGCGACATCGTGGTGACAAAAGAACCGGCGGCCACTTCCGTGGCCGCCGGTTTCTTGTTGGGGAGGCCGGGATCAGTGCAGCTTGCGCTTGCCCGGGATCCGCTCGGGGTACATGTGCTCGTCGTGGCAGTCGTCGCAGGACGGCGTCACGCCGAATTCCATGTCCAGGTGGCAGCTGTCACAGTCCAGGTCGATGTGGTCCTCATCGAGCACCACGTTGGTGACGGCGTGGTTGAACGAGCCCACCTCCCAGTGGATGTGGCACGACGCGCAGCGGGTCTGGGGCGTCCGGAACGACGACGGGTCGCCGTGGCAGGACTCGCACGCCTGTTGGGTATGGTAGGGAGCCAGGTCCCAGCCGGTCGAGCCGACGTGCTCGAAGGGGGGCTTGGCCTCATTGGCGTGGCAGAACATGCAGTCCCGTTCGCCATGGCACGAGCAGCAGCTCGTCAGGTGGTTCAGGTTCTCGACCCGCTCCCGTCCGCCGTCGTGGCAGCGGGCGCAGGAGTCGCCCCGGTGGCAGTCCACGCACTGCTGGCCGAACAGCTGCACATGGTCCTCGTGATGGAAGGTCACGATGGGGCCTTCTTCGTAGGTCGTGTCGTAGGTGTAGGATAAGGTCGCCTCGATCTTGGGGTGGGGGACGCCGACGATGTCGGTGGGGTCATGGGCGGCTGCGCCCGGTGTTCCGCCACCGTTCTCTTCATGGCAAAAACTGCAGGCGTTCTCGTGGCTCCAGTCCCGGTGGCAGTTCATGCACTGCCGGTGGTAGGCGCCCTTGAGCGCGGGCATGCGGAGGTCGGCCTCCTCGCGATTGACCTCGTGGCAACTGCGGCAGGGCGGGATCTCCCCCGTCTTTTCCGAGTAGTGGTGGCAGTGGGTGCAGCCACCGCCCATCTCAGCCATGCCCGCGTGCAGCTTGTGGGCGAAAACGACGGGCCGGTAGAGGTTGGCCAACTGGTCGATGATGACAACGTCCGGGCCGTCGTCGGCTTCGTGATCGCCGTAGAAATGGGCGCCGTGGCGGGGGCAGTGGACCAGGCAGGGGTCGTCGAGGGTCGGCTCCGGGCATTCGTGGCACTCGGCGCACGAGCTCGCGGCCCAGGCCTCGGAGTGGGGCTTGCCGTGATCCAGGGGATGGGACGGATCCACGACTGAGTCCTGCGCGGAGGCCGAGGCTGCGATCAGGGCCAGGACGGCGAAGAGGATGAATGTGTTACGCATGGGAGGCACCTCCGTCTTCCTTGGGCAGCACGGGGAAGACCCAGCAGGCCCCCCGGTAGAGCAGCACGAGCAGTGAAATGAAGCCGACGGTCAGCAGGACCTCGGACCAGGCGGGCACGTAGGGGCCGTCGGCGTACAGCGGCTTGTAACCGATGATGAAGACGTTGATGCGGTTCAGCGCGACGCCCAGCACGATCATCGCCGCGGCGATGAAGAGGCCCCGCGGGCTGCGCCGGATGCGGTGGGTCAGCAGCATGAGCAGGGGCACGAAGACGCCGAGGAGCACCTCCACCAGCCAGCTCATGGACTGGAGGGAGAAGTCGTCGAGGTAGGCGTAGGTCCCCCGGTTGGCCATGTCGATGATCTTGGCCGCCAGGTAGATCGTCAGCAGCATGGGGACGAAGCGGGCCAGCCGGCGCAGGATGGGCATCTCGATCTCGCGCTTGAAGGACCGCGAGGCGAGGATCGACTCGAAGATCGCCATGGCCAGGCCCACCGCGAAGGCGGACAGCAGGAACTGCAGGGGCAGCACCGCGCTGTGCCACAACGGATGCAGCTTGTTGGGCGCAATGGCCATCAGCGTCCCCAGGGACGACTGGTGGGCGCAGGACAACGTGACACCCGCCAGGATGAACACGGTCATGACCTTGCTCAGGGTGGCCTGCAGAACCCGCAACATGCGGTCGACACCGTTGTTCATTCCGGCCAGCACGCCGGGCAGGTTCACCCGCCCGATGAAGCGCTCGCAGACCATGGGCAGGAACTCGATGTACAGCACCGACAGGTAGAGGCAGACGCAGAGGCCGACCTCGTACAGCGCCGAGTTCCCGTTGACCATCCCCGGCACGAAGAAATGCCAGATGTTGTAGTAGCGGCCCAGGTCGACGCAGACGCCGAGGCCGACGAAGGTGTAGCCGAGGGCCGCCGTCAGCAGCGCCGGCCTGACGAGGGGCTCGAACTGTTCGCGGTTCATGACGTGGGCCACGAAGGCGGTGGTGAATCCGCCCGCGGCCAGGGCCACGCCCGTGGCCACGTCGATGCCGATCCAGAGGCCCCACGGGTACTGGTCGTCGAGGTTGGTCACCGTGCCGAGGCCCCAGATGAAGCGGACGGCCAGGACGCCCATGGCTCCCAGGGCCAGCGCGACCAGGACCTTCACGCCCGTCGTGAAGAAGGGCACCTCGGGGTTCACCTGCAGGGGCTCGCATTCGTGGTGGTGGGCCTGCGCCGGTGGCGTGGGCAGGTTCATGGCGCCGGCGTCGGCATGCAGGGTTCTACTCATCGCCGTCCTCCTGGTCGTACTTGCGAGCATCGCTCGACGATTTCATCATGATGCCGAGCAGGCCCAAGAGCATGATGGGCCCGGAGAATCCCTTGAAGATGCCGTGCTGCAGACTTTCGGTCAGCTCGGCGGGGCTCTCGGTGGAGAGTTGGGGCAGGTCCAGTTCCTCGAAGCGGCGGTCGGCGAGCATCAACCATGACGTGCCGCCGCCGTCCTCCTCCCCGAACACCTTGTCGTAGTACCGGCCGGGGTTCTGCCGGATCCGCTCGTGGGCGATCTCGATCAGGTCCGAGCGGCGGCCGTAGGTGAGGGCCTCGACGGGGCACATGGACACGCAGGCCGGAGCCAGGTCCTGCTCCAGGGTGCGCTCCTGGCACATGGTGCACTTCATGACCTTGGGGGTCAGGGCGTTGTCGTACTCGTAGGCGGGGATCTGGAACGGGCAGGCGACCATGCAGTACCGGCAGCCGATGCAGCGGTAGGCGTCGTAGGTCACGGGACCGCGGGGGTTCTTCTCGAGGGCGCTCACCGGGCAGGCCGAGACGCACGGCGGATGTTCGCAGTGCATGCACTGGACCTTGGTGGTCAGGGGCATGGTGCCGGCGATCTGCGGCTCGTACTGGTTGACGACGGTGAGGGCGTCCTTGGTCGGGCGCCGCGTGGTGTCGAAGACCGTCTGGTCGTCGTAGTCATCGAGTTGGCCGTGGGGCAGGCCGTTCTGCTCCGCGCAGGCGAATTCGCACCGGCGGCAGCCGATGCACTGCGTGAAGTCGGACAGCACGCCGAAGCGGTCCGGTTCCAGTTCGAGGTGGGATGCGGCGGCGGATTCCACTCCGATCGCCGAAGCTGCCGCCGTGCCGGCTGCAGCTCCTGTCATCCTCAGAAAATCCCGGCGGGTCACCATGTTGTTCTTCCTCCTGGGGCGGGTCCCGGCCGCTGCCGGGGCCCCGTTCAGTTTCTGCGCCGACGCAGACAGCGCGTGGCACTCCCGGGCAGTGCGCAGCTCGCTCCGCTGCGGTCGATGCACAACAGACAGATTGCTTCCGTGTCCTTTTCGTTCTCGAGTGCAATGCGGATGTAGCGGCGGAGCAACTCCAGGAGCTGCACCTTCTCGGTCTGGTCAAAGTGGCTGAGGGTGCGGGCCTGCCGTTCCTCACTGATGGCGACGAAGCGATCCACGAGTTCCCGGCCGGCCGGCTGCAGCACGACGTCGTGGGTGCGGTGGTCACTGGGGCGGACGCGGCGCTCGGCCAGGCCGCACTCCTCCAACTTGTCGACGGCGCGGCAGATGGCCGGCGGCGTGACCCGCAGGATGCGGGCGATCTCACCCACGGCGAAGTCACGGTCGATGCCGAGCAGGTTCAGGATCAGGAACTGATTCCGGGTCAAGGGGGAGTGGCAGGCTGCGGCCATGTCGTCGCGCAGGCAGACCTCTTGGACGGTCTGCGCCAGGATCCTGACGGTATTGGCCACGGTCTGATCGAGCTGTTCCATAGCGTCCTCACTCTCTGCTTGTTTTAGTTAATTATTTAACATAGATCGGCCAAGTCAAGATGAAAAAGACTGTTAAAAATAATGTAAACAATGTAATAGCAGTAGGTTATGCTTACCGGTTTAGTGGGAGTATATGATGTGAGAACACCATGGATCAGCTAGCTGCTATATAATAAACAGCTTACAAATCGAGACAAAACCGGTTTTAGCGGGGGGAGATGCCCGGAATCAGGGTCGACACCGGGTCAATCGGGGAGGGGCGTGGGCCGTCCCTGGTCATCGACATTGACGAAAGTGAGCTCCGCCGCGGTTACGGCCACGGTCTCGTGGGGGCCGTCGCGCCGGGCGGCTTCGACCTCCACCCGCACCGTGATCGACGTCGTGCCGCGCTTCACGACCTCGGTGTAGAAGCTCACCAGGTCGCCCACCAGCACCGGCGCCTTGAACACGACCTTGTCCATGGCCACGGTCACGACCTGGCCGCAGCCGGCGGTCACCGCGCCGACGGCCCCGGCCTGATCGATGTAGCTGAGGATCACGCCGCCGAAGATGGTGCCCCGGTGGTTCGTGTCGCGGGGCATCATCAGCACGCGGATGGCCGCTTCGCGGGGGCAGTCATTCATGATGGGTCCATCCTTCGCCACACCGTCAGTTGGGCGACGGTGTGCTGGTGCTTGCGGGCGGTCTCGCGGATGACGAACTCCACGTCCCGCGGTTCCCCGACCAGCTCGAAGCGGGGCTCCAGGGCGGCTTGCAGACCGTCCAGGGTGGTGACGTTCTCGCCGTCGA
>JAUUZX010000125.1 GCA_030592025.1 bacterium
CGCCAGGCTGCGGGCCTGCTCCACCAGCAGACTGCGGAGCTGGTCGACGACCTGCTCGAGGCCGTTGCGGGTCTGGCCGCGGGCGTCCTCGCGGATGCGCAGGCGGCTCGCCCGGTCCACCGAGCCGCCGACCAGGGCCAGCAGTACGAGGCCGATGAGCAGGTAGCCGCCGAGGAACCGCTCCTGGAAGCCCAGACGCCACGGACCGGGCACGCCGTGCCCGCCCACCCGCCGCACCACCGAGCGCACCGCCTGGACGCCGACCATGCCGACGAGCCAGAGCACGAGGTCCAGCAGCATGAGGCGCGAGAGGTCGAGGAGGTCCTCCCAGGGACCGGACCGGCGCAGGCCGAGCATGAAGCCTTCGCCCGGGGTGCGGGCCGCCCCGGCGGACAGGGGGACCCACACGCAGCGCCAGGAACCACCGTCCAGGGGCAGGTAGGCCCAAGCCGCGGCTCCGGAGCGCAGGCGGGCAGCCGGTTCGTCGGCGTCGGGGCCCGGGAATCCGGCAGCTCCCGCGGCCAGCCAGCCCGTGTCGTCCGCGTGCAGGAGCAGGATCTCCCGGTCGATCTCGATCCGGGGCCGATAGCCGCCGTCATCCACCGGTCGCGTGCCCGCCAACCGGTCCAGCAGGGTGGAGATGCGCCAGGAGCGCAGGGGGATCTCCACGCGGATCCAGCCGCCCCCTTCCCGTGGGATCTCGCCCACGAGGATCTCTTCGTCACCGCCGTGGTACAGCCGGTGTTCGGTTTGGTAGACGATGTCGTCGTCGTCCTCGGGGAAGTCGCCGGCCGCCGACACCCAGGGTGTGCGCGACGCGAGTTCGTACTGGAAGTCCCCCATGAAACCCACGGCGTGCAGGGACTCGCCCCGGCCATCGGCGTCGAGGACCTCGATCAGGCAGGACATGCCCAGGTCGCCCAGCGCGGAATCCCGCCACAGACGCCAGGCCGCCTCATCCCGCCAGGGCCCCCAGGCCTGGACCGGCTCCCGCGCAGCATCGGCCTTGCCCATGCTGGCCAGGGCGTCACCGAGCAGGTAGCGGCTCCAGTCGGGATCCGTCGCGGCCACGAGCTGCCCCTTGCTCTCGAGCCACCCCTCCTCGACCCGGTCGTACACGCCCCGCAGGGAAGCGTAGTTCCACACCGCGGCCAGGAGCAGCACCGACGGCCACACGAGCCGACGGGGAAGTCCGGATGTCCTGCCCAAAGCCGGGGCCAACAGCCACAGGATCGCGGCCAGCATGCCCGCCAGGACGGCCATGCCCCACCAGGAACCCGTGGCGGCCACGAGCAGGCCGCTCACCCCGGCGACCACGGCCCCGTCGGCGAAGCGCGCGCCCCAACGACGGTCACGGTCGCCCCGCATTTCCGGGCCCAGCAAGCCGGTGAGCAGGGCGATGGGCGCGAAGGCCAGCAGCGCCAAAGCCAGATGCAGGCCCCAGAAGGACAGGAACTCCACCGTGACCCCGTGCCCGACGAGGCGCGCGTTGGCGTTCTCGACCAGGGTCGTCGCCACGAGTTCGACCGACGCCAGCACGACCCCCGCCGCGAGCCCGAATACGAGGCCGCGGGGACCGGCGCGACGGGGAAGGAGGCGACGACGCAGCTGGTCGTCCTCACCGGCGGCGATCCACCGCAACAGGGTCCAGACCGTGACCAGCACGAGCAGGGATGTGGCCAGGACGTCGGCCGTGGAGGCGAACCAGCCGCCGCCGAAGGGTGTGGCGAAGTAGGCGGGATCGACGAGGCTCGCCACGCTGCCCGGATCGGCAGGATACTGCTGGGTCGTCGCGACCCGCGCCAGCCACTGGTGGGCGTCGACCCCGGCCAGGAGGCCGCGTCCCAACCACAGGCCGAGCACCGCACCGCCCCAGCCGAAGTGCAGACGCAGCGTGCCCGTCAGGACGACCAGCCACGCGACGAGCAGGGCCACAAGCACCCGCGCCCGCGTCGCTCGCCAGCGCAGGCGTTCGGCCTCGACATCCATCCCCACGAGCAGGAGAGGTGCGCCGCCGGAAGGCCCCAGCCCCACGCGGCGGACCGGGGAACCATCGGCCCGGGACGCCCGGTCATCGAGGCGCAACCCCGGCCAGACCCGACCCAGCAATCCATCCTCGAGCACGACCTGGCACGCCAGCACCGTCCCGTCGTCCAGGGGCACGGCCTCCCGCAGGACCCAGCCCAGACGCGTGCGGTGCACGGTGCGTTCGGTCACGTCCTCGATCGCCGGCAGCGGCTCGGCGTTGTCGGTCCACGCGATGCGGTCGTCCCCGGACCAGACCACCAGGCGCAGGGGCAGCACGTCGGCCCGGGGATGCAGGTCGGACCAGATTTCCACCCGGTCCTCGAGGACCCGGAAAAGATCGCCACCCCGTGGGCCGGGGCTGTCCCCCGCGACCATCGGTCCCGTGGCCACCTCACCGATGCTCCGTCCGTACTCGGTCAATGCCGGCCCGAGGAGGGCGAGATCGGCGACGGCCTCGTCCAGACGGGCAGCGGCCCGCGCTTCCAGCATCACCGAATCGTCCCGGCCCTGGCGCATGACCACGAGGCCCAGGGCCAACACCGCAGCCAGCCCGGCCAGGACGGCGACCCGCCACAGGCGCCCGGTGCCGACGGGCGGCGCGACACTTCGGCCGACCGCCGTCAGGACCGCCAATGCGCAGGTGAGGGCGATGAAGAGGAGGGGCCACGGCAACTGGGCGTCGACGTGGCGGCCAACGGCAAGCAGCAGGACGCCCTGCCCGAGGAGACAGGTCACGGCCGCCAGGGGGATCAGACGGGAGTGCGCCCGGACCATCGTTCTCCTAACGGACGGTGTTGATCTCCGCGAGGCGCCACGTCTTGCCCACGCGCTCCAGGACCAGGACGAGCCGCGACTCCTGCTCGCGGTCCGAACCGCCGCGCTGGAAACGCCAGACCGCCATGGCGTGGGCCCGTGGCCCCTTGGCGTCCTGCTTGCGCTGGAAATCGAAGGCCAGGGTCCGTCCCGACTGGAAGAGATTCTTGAAGTAGTAGAAAGCCTGGTTCGGGCTGTAGCTGGTGCTGCGGAAACCCGCCCCCCCGCGCACCCTCAGACCATCGGGATGGACGAGGGCCGCGAGCGCGTCGATGTCCCCAGCTTCCCAGGCCGCCTCGATGCGGGCAAAGACCGGACGGGGCTGGCCCTCGCCCAGGGGCTTCGCGTCGCGGACAAGGTCGGCGGCCGCGGTCTGCGGCAGGACCAGCAGGACAAGCAGGACGAGCACCAGCATACTCCCGATGCCGGGGGCGTCGCGGAAGGGGTTGGTTGTGCTGCGCATCATGTTTGTCCTCACGAAATCCGGAGTGTCCAGGGGCCTATGGCAAAGGGCAAGACACGTGCCAGGAAGCCCATGGGCGCCGATCACCTTGATCATACGGTAAATCCCCGTCCTGACACCAGTTCGAATCGTCGATCGCCCCATTCTCCAACAGGTCGGGCACCGGGTGTGTGGCGTCGAGACGGCGGCATGTCCCCATAGGGCGACGGATATCGGCGCCCGCCCACCCCCGAGGATCGCCCACGAATCGCATATTTGTTCATGTATACGTACTATATCCTAATGATTCCCCGAAAATATCCGATACGACCTCCATGGCACATCGCACCGGCATCCTCACCGCTACCCCCTGGGGCCCCCTGCTGGTCAGCCTCGTCTGCCTGGCCGGAACCGGGATCGCCTTCGCCGGCGGCCACCCCCACGAGACGGCCGAGTGCGCCGCCTGCCACTTCGGCACCGCCGCCGGCGCCGCCGCACGGGATGCCGCCTGCACCACCTGCCACGGGACGGCCCCCACGCAGCCGGCCAGACCGGCGCGGGCGCTTGCCTCCACTGCCACGACTTCCACACGCCGCACCAGGTGACGACCGGCGCCGGCGTCATCGACCTGCGCGCCGTGGTCGCGACGGGCCGGGCCCACTGCCAGGCCTGCCACGATCCCCGCGGCCTCCTCGCCGACCTGAGCCCCGCCCACCGGACAGCCGCGCGACTCTACCACGAAAACATGCTCGACCTGGGTGGCACGCGAGCCACCCCTACGGCGTCCACGTCCGGCCCGGTGCCGGCGACGGCAGCAACTGGATCGCCCGGGAAATCGACCCGCGGCTCCCCCTCTTCGACGGCCGCATCGAGTGCCAGACCTGCCACCTGCTGACCGCCGGCAACGACGACCTCATGGTCCCCTTCCCCACCAAGTACGACCTGTGCAAGGGTTGCCATCGCCACCACGGGGACGAGGATGCAGGCACGGATATCTACGCTGCTATTGTTCGCCGCTGACCCAACCGTGAACCATTCCGTTCCCATGACATTTGTAGCAGAGGGACGTCTGCGCCGGGTCGGTGTAGGGGTTCGGGATGGGGTAGGACCCGGAGACGACCCCGTCCTCGCCCAGAGTCGCGACGTTGAAGTCCCAGCGGCCGGCGTGGGGCGCCGACGAGGCGTGGGCCCGGTGGCACGTGAGGCACATGACACGACTGGCGGCCCCGGGGCCGGCGGTCGACGACGTGGTGTTGGCGGCGTCCATGAAGGGGACGGCCGCTAGGTAGGCCGTGGATGGTTGGCCGCCGGTCGGGTCGGCGGTCCCGTTGTAGATGTTGTACTGCTGGCGGGTCCTGAAACTCAGCGTCCGATCCGTGGGGTGCCCTTGGTGGCCGGCGTGACCGCCGCTATCGTGGTTGCTCAGGTAGGCGAGGTGGCAGTTGCCGCACCAACGGCTCACGTCACCGCGGTAGGCGATGTGGTTGGCGTCGGTTTCGGCCCCACCCAGCTCGATGTCCAGACCGGTGGCGTCAAGAGCGTTGTAGGGGAAGGCGCCATCAACGTCCGGCGAAGCCCCGGGACCGCGCAGGAAGCGGTAGTTCTGATTCCCGTGAGGGTCGTGGCAGCTCGTACAGCGCAGGCTGCCGGCGGGGTAGGTCCCCCCCGGCGAGGATACGAAGGTGCCGTCGGCCGCCAACCCGTGGCCCGGCGCGTTGATGTTGTGACCGGCCGCATCCCCGGCGATGGGATCGACCGCCCCGCCGGGCCCGTCGTCGAGGTTGTGCCGGTTGCCCACGCGCTTGTACGAGGCCACGCTCCGGTGGCACTTGAGGCACATGTCCCCGGGGGCCGCGGCGATGGTGAAGCCACCACCGCCCTCCAGGGCGTCGTGGCAGGTGCCGCAATCGTTCGCCGCGAAGGGTGCGTGGCGGTGGGCCCGCAGGAGGCCGGGCTGATCCGAGGCGTGGGGGCCGTGGCACGCCGTGCAGTCGGCGTCGGTGATGGACCGACCACTGTGGGCAGCGACAAACGCGGCACCGGTGTCGTGGCAGTCGAGGCAGAGTCCCGGCACATCGGATGTGAGCATGCCCTCCACGTCGCCGCCGTGGACCTCGTGGCAGGTCAGGCACCCGCCCCCGGTGACGGGGTCGTGGACCACCGCCCGCTCGGACCAGGCCGCGCTGGCGGCGTGGCACCCGGCGCAGTTCTCCGCCAGCGGCGTGCGCAGCTGGGACGGGTGGGCCGATGCGTGGGGAGCGTGGCACCGGGCGCAGTCACCACTGGCTATCGGCGGGTGGGGCGCGACGAACGTCGCGGCGCCCACATCCTCGTGGCAACGGCGGCAGAGATCTCGCGGCTCCTCCCCCAGCAACCCCGCGTGGCGGGAGGCGTGGGGGTTGTGGCAACCCGAGCATTCACCGTCGGCGAACGCCGTGTGGACATGGGTGTGACGAGCGGTTCATAAAAAAAAGGCTCCGGGCCGAAGCCCGGAGCCTTCCCGGAGGGAAAATAGTCGCGTGCGCCTACATCTCGATCGCCG